>JBBQSR010000127.1:0-8863 GCA_038234855.1 Ktedonobacterales bacterium
AATAGTAAAACGACCGAAAACGCGGATGCCTTGCCGATATTGAGATAGCTAAACGCCGTGTCATAGATGAGCTCAGCCAAGGGGCGGGTGGCATCCCCAGGGCCGCCATGCGTCAGCAGATAGGGTTGGGTAAAGAGCGTCAGCGCGTTCGTGGTAGCGATGACGATGACAAACAGTAAGACCGGGCGCAGCAATGGAAGCGTGATGCGCCAGATCACCTGCCAGGTGTTGGCACCATCGATGCGTGCCGCTTCGGCATAGTCTGGTGGAATGTCGCGAATGCCGGCTAGCATGAAAATGGCGAAATAGCCTAAATTCGTCCAGATCAACATCATGATAAGGGCCAACAGCGCATAGTTACCCTGCGTCAGCCATGGAATATGGGTTTGTAGACTGGAATTGATTAAACCGTTTCCCTGATAAAGCAGCCCCCACACAATGGTGGTTACGACGGTTGGCAGGACGATGGGGAAAAAGAAAAGTGTTTGGTACCAGCCAGTGAACCGAACCGAGGTGTTTAAGAGCAATGCGACCACAAACGCGAGTAGCGCTGAGGGGAGCGCCGTTCCCAAGGCGATTTCAAGGGTGACAATAAACGATTGGCGAAATTGGGAATCTTGCCAGAGTTGGCTATATTGGTTGAACCCGATAAAGTTTGGGGTGCCAAAAATTTGCCAATCGGTGAAACTGAAACCAATGGCGCTCAGAATTGGATAGAGCACAAAGACGAGCAGCGGTATCATCGCTGGTAAAATAAAGAGAACACCAATAAATGAATGACGTTGTTGCATGCTGAGCAAGCGCCGCCGTGGTCGCATGCGGGTGAGCGAGTCAACGTTCATGGGAACCTCCAAGGGTGGCCGAGCAGTGCAGCCGGGGCAGTGGATGACGGTGAGGCAGCGACGCGGGCGGTGAGGAAGGGCTATGCCCCTTCCCCCCGCCTATTGTACCTGGTTTAGCTCATCAATGGCTGTACTTCGGCTTGCGCCTGGTCAAGCGAGGACTGGGCGCTTTGCCCATTGAGCACCGACCGTTGGATCGCGCGCTGCATGCTATCAAGGATCTGGGGGAAGTTCGTCAGCGGCGGCAAGAATGACCCCTTTGCGAAGGCAGCTTTGAAATCTGCCCAATGGGGGAAATCTTGAGTCGATGGCGAGTTGATCGAAGCATTGTCCCCAAGCCAGAGGCCACCATTCTTGAAGTAGGAATCGCCCTGCGAGATGAGGTAACTGGCGAACTTCCAAGCTTCTGTCTGATGCTGCGAACTTTTGGGGACGTACAATCCGAACCCATAGAGGTCCGCACCGATGTTGGGGTTCAAACCCGTGAAAGTGGGGTAAGGACCCACCGTGTAATTCTTGAAAACGTTGGGGTAGTTCTGCTGTAGGACGCTAATCTGGAAGGATGCCCCAAAGGTCGACATCGCGGCGGTCCCATTGCCAAAGAGGTCTGACAGGGCCGCAGGTGGCGTCAATGAAGGATCGTAGATCTTATCTTTGCGGGCAAAGTCGGCCAAAGTTTGTAGCGCTTTCACCGAGGCCTGTGAATTCACCAGGGACTGCTTGCCATCTGCGCTAAACAAGCTGCCGCCTGCCTGATGCGCGAAGGCGTCGAGCGTCAACAGCGCAACCAGCGGATTGCTGAGATCGAAATCGATCGCCACTTGTTTCGTTTGGCCGCCGACGACCTTGGTTAGTGCAGGCCCAATGCGCGCCACATCTTCCCACGTTTTCGGAAAATCGGTAGTGGGATTCAACCCAGTCGCTTGGAAAGCGGCGGTATTGAGCCAAAACAGGTACGCCGAAACCTCATGGGGAATGCCATATACTTGCCCCTTGTAGCTGTAGCCGTTCACAATCGCCGGATCGTACCTTTGGAGGAACCCATTGCTGTCGGTGACGCCAAAGGACGCGTAGTCGACGGGAGCAAGAAGCCCTTTAGCCTCTAGCCCCGTAGAGTATGACTCGAAGTAGTTGAAGAGGTCAGGACCGGTGCCACTGGCGAAGGAGGTGGTGAGCTTAGCGGTTAAGGTGCTGAGGTCAACCGGCAAGTAGGTAATTTTGACATTCGGGTGAAGCTGCTCATATTGGGTAATGAGCTGCTTTTCCAACGCATTGACCGGGGCGTTGACGTGCGTCCAATACGTGAGATTGACGGTACCACCTGCACCAGATGATGAGCCGCCACAACTTGCCAGGAACAGCGTTACCAAAAGAAAAGCGAGCGGGAGGTGTCTGCGAAGGTACATAGCGATGAACCTCACTTCTTTGGGGCGAATGTCGCCTACTGTGCGACGAAAACGTCAGGAATGCTGGGGAGTGCGTGCTGAGATCTCTTTAGGGATGCTTTACGCCATTTGGGGGCCGTCATCGGCCCCAAAGTGGCATCAAGCGCCATACATCGTTTGATTATCCCTATCTCAGAGGTATGGTTGCACGTTTAATCAAAGTATACTGAGCACATATCATTTTGTCAATACCTCTACAGCAGCATTTGCCACAATCGGATATACTTCCACTTTGCAGGCACGCTGAAGCTACTTTGCAGGCGGCTAATCCTGTATAATTCGTAGGGAATGCGGACGTGCATGTGGTATGCTGACGATGAAACGCGCTCGTTTGCGCGCTGAATGCGATGGGAAAAGGACATTGTGGAATCATGGAGCAGCACATGAAGTCCGGAGACGAGCACGACTCAGCATTCCCGCGCACACCAACTATCATCGATATTGCCAAACAAGCGAAGGTATCGCGGGCCACAGTATCGTATGTCTTAAATAACACACCCAACGCACGGGTCGGCCTGGGGACGCGCGAGCGTGTGCTCACTGCTGCCGCCGAGCTAGGGTACATTCCACATTCGTTTGCGCGCTCATTGCGTGCGGGGCGCTCAAATCTCATTTTATTACCGATCCCGACGTTGTATGAAAATTATATCGAAAACATCCTCCTTTCTGAACTCTCTGAGGCCTTAAAACAACTTGGTTACATGGTACTCATCCACCCGGAACGGCACTTACATGAACAGGATTTAGTGACCACATGGGCGTCGCTCCGCCCAATTGGGGTATTCATGGAGTCGAAGCTCTGCACCCCGCGCGTGGTCGATACCCTACGCAGCGTTGGTACCCGTGGCATCCTCTTGACGGGCTCAACCCCCTCCGTGCTCGCCCCGACGCTCTTACGTGATCAAGTACATATCGGTCGGCTCGTGAGTCAACACCTCTTGGAAAGAGGCTATCGTCACATCGGCGTCATTGTCCCACCGGGAGATGGCCAGGACGACCGCAGCCGACTGCATCGCGAAAACGGCCTCGACCGTTTGCAAGGAATACGTCAAGTTGCTCAGGTGCATGAAGCGGTTGTAGAAGCCATCGATTTACCCTGCGACGAAGAGGCCATCAACGCACTAGTCACGCAGTGGCAGGGGCGTACATGGCCGCGCGCGCTTTTTACCTATAGTGATGATTACGCCATCATGTTGATGAGTGCTTTATTAGATCGCGGTTTCCGCATCCCTGAAGACATCGCTCTGATAGGTTCCGATGATCTGCACATTTGCACCCTGCTACGACCACAGCTTTCATCGATTCGGTTTGATTACTCGTTTTCGACCACGCGTGTTGCCGCCTTTTTTCATGCCATTATTCAGGGAGAGATCGAAGGTAATCCATCCATCCCCCAATACGCACCCAAAATCATTGCACGAACATCTTCATAGGGCAGGTGAAAACATGCCTAAAACCGATGATTTCGACTCAGGACGTCTTCTGGTATTTGGGGCAGAGGTCTTGGTCACTCAGTAACTCAGCAAGGAGTTTCCCCATGAAGTGGATTACCCGCGAAAAAGTCAAAGTCGACCGCGTTGCCTGTCCCTGGTTGATTCGCAAGTTCGTCGATCCGCAGGCCGAGTTTCTTTTCGTTCCCACTGATCAGGTGATGGTGGTTGCCGAGCGCGAAGGGGCCATCCCCTACGATGTGAAGGATGTCGAATTGGGTCATCATGGGCAGGAATGTTCCTTCGAGGCGATCTTACACAAGTATGACCTCATGCAGGAGCTAGCGCTGGCCCTCTTGGGCAAGATTGTCAATGGCGCTGATACCGACAACACCCTTTGGCAGCAACCTGAGGGAGCTGGCCTCGAAGCCATCGCCGAGGGGTTCCGGCATCTCGGCCTGGCGGATGATCATGCGATGCTCGCCGCCGAGGGCATCGTCTATGATGCCCTTTATGCGTATTGCCAGGCGATGGTGGCGCAGGGCAAGCCCAACGGGATGTTCAAGGAATAGTCGATGGCACCGGCTACTGCCACGCGCGATGCGTGGCTCATCGTCAGTGCGCGTGGCGTGCGCCAGTTCGCCTATGGACAACTCGCTGTGGTGCTTGCCGTGGCCTTGAGTCGTGACGGGTTGTCCCCTGTTGCGATTGGGACCATCATTACCGTTTCGCTCATTGGGGATTTCTGTGGCACTGTCCTCATTGGCCGCTATGCCGACCAATGGGGGCGACGCCGCACCCTCACGGTGTTGGCGGTGCTGATGATGCTCACTGGGATCGTCTTTGGTCTCTCCTCCACGTATCTCGTCCTGCTGGTGGCGGCCTTCTTCGGCACTTTGGGGACCTCGGCCTCAGAAACCGCCCCGTTCCTGCCATTGGAACAGGCCATGTTGCCGCAGACGCTACCGGTCGCACTCCGCACCACCTGGTTTGCACGGTATAATCTGGTGGCGTCCTTCGCTGGTGCCCTCGGGGGATTGGTCGCCGTCCTTCCGGATGCCCTCATGAGGTTGGGGGTTTCAACGGGACGCGGCCTGCAAGCGAGCTTTGGCCTCTATGCGGTGCTCGCGCTACTGGTAGCGGTGCTCGTGCGGCAACTTTCCCCGGCAGTAGAAGCTCACCCGGTGAAGCGTGTCGTTACTCCAACGCGCTGGTGGTGGCGCTTGGTGCCGCCGTTGCCGCAGTCGCGCGCGATCATGGTGCGACTGGCCGCGCTCTTTACGGTGGATGCGCTGGCGGGCGGCCTCGTGGGGCAGACCCTGCTGGCCCTTTTCTTCCACCTGCGCTTCGGGGTGTCGCTCACTGGCCTGGGGGTGCTATTCTTTGGGGCCAATCTGCTGTCTGCGCTGTCATTTCTGGCCGCCGCCCCCCTGGCGCGCCGCTTCGGATTGCTTAACACGATGGTGTTCACTCATCTCCCCTCCAATATCCTCTTGCTTCTCGTCGCCGTCATGCCGACCTTCCCGCTGGCCACACTGATGCTGTTGCTGCGCCAAGTGCTGTCGCAGATGGATGTGCCGACCCGCCAGGCGTACACGATGGCGCTGGTGCCCCCCGCTGAGCGCACGGCGGCGGCCAGCCTCACTTCCTTGGCGCGCAGTGCCGGGTCCGCCGTCAGTCCCGTCATCGCTGGGGCGGTGCTCCAAGGCCCCCTCATCGTCGTCGGTTTCCCCTTCCTGATCGCTGGTAGCCTCAAAGTGATCTATGATCTCGCGCTCTGGCGTCTCTTTCGCCACGTGCCATTGGGGGAAGGGTCTGCGCCGCCTGATCCTTCGCCATCATCCGCTGAGGCCGCCTCTTGAACAGCTGCCCACGGAGAAAGAGGCCAAGGGATGAACTGTGTGGCTCATCGTGTATACCCTGACAGCCGCCGTCCTGTTGGCGCTCGCGTCGGGAGGTGATGGCGCTCAACCACCATGCCACGCTGTTGACGCAGCAACGGGTGTTTGGCCTCGCTACCGCCATCACCTTGCTCGAAGGGGCCTTACAACGCGCCGAAGAGTCACAGCAGCCACTGCTGATCGCCGAGACCGAGTGGAATCTGTGCCATCGCACCATGATCACCTACGCCACCCACCAGATCGAGGGGATCTCGCTGTTTTACCGCGAGGCGGGCGATCCGCAACTGCCGACCATTGTGCTGCTGGGCGGCTTCCCATCGTCTTCGTACATGTTTCGGGATCTGTTGCCAGCTTTAGCCGACCAGTTTCACATCATCGCGCCCGACTATCCCGGTTTCGGACAGACCGAGATGCCCGACCCCAGGGGCTTCGCGTACACCTTCGACCATCTCGTGGCGCTGACTGAGCAACTCCTCACCGAACTGGGGGGCAGCCGCGCGGGGTGGTATCTGCAAGATTATGGCGGCCTCATCGGCAATCGCATCCTGGGTCGCCACCCCGATTGGCTGGAATGGCTCATCACCCAAAACGCCAATACCTGTGAGGAAGGCTTCACGGGCGCCTGGGATGCCCTTCGCCATGCCCTGTGGGTCAATCGCACCCAGAAACCGAAGCCCCCCTCGCAGGCTTCCTCGCCCCTGAGACCGTCCGCACCATCTATACCCAGGGCAGCCTGACCCCCGAACAGATTAGCCTCGATGCCTGGACGTCGGATATCGCGGGTTTTGCGCGCCCGCATGCCCATCAGGTGCAACTCGATCTTTTCTATGACTATCGTAAGAATGTCGCCCGCTATCCTGAGTGGCAAGCATTCCTGCGCGAACATCTGACCCCAACCCTGATCGTGTGGGGGAAGGGCGATATTTCTTCACCGTCGAGGGGGACTTGGCCTATCTGCGCGATGTGCCCGATGCCGAGGTCCACTTATTCAACGCGGGCCATTTCGCGCTGGAGGATCATCATGCGGCCATCGCCGCCTTGGTGTCCGAGTTTTATACTAATCGGGTGCGTCAGGGCCGCTAATTTGTTGCAGGTAGATGTCGCTGGGTGGGGTGTAGCGGCCCAAACTGATCAACATGGAGGAAAACCATGGCTAATCCTTCCGTCCTCTCGCTGAATGTGGCGTTGCCGCGCGACTGGCGCTGGCAAGGCGAGGACGTCGTATCGGCGATTGACAAACACTCCGTCACCGGACGGATCGCGCTGCACTGGGAGAATTTCGCGGGCGACCAACAGGCCGATCTCACCGTGCATGGGGGACCAGATAAAGCGGTCTATGTCTACTCCGCCGACTATTACCCCGCTTGGCAACAGGAATTGCCAGGGATGCCTTTGCCCTTTGGCATGTTTGGCGAAAACCTGACCATCGCGGGGCTGGACGACACGACCGTGCAGATCGGCGATCAGTTCCAGGTGGGGACCGCGAAGCTGTTGGTGACGCAGCCGCGCCTGCCGTGCTACAAGCTGGGCATGAAATTTGGGCGGCCAACCTTCCTGAAGCAATTCCTGCGCAGCCGCCGCACGGGCTTCTATTGCGCCGTCCTCGCGGAGGGCACCGTGGCCATGGGGGATGAGGTGCGGCGCATCCACCGCGAGGCGCATGGGGTGACGGTGGCGGATGTTGTGCGGCTTTACATTTTTGACCGCGAGGACATGGCCGGGTTGCAACGTGCCGTGACGGCGCTGGCTCTCCCCGACTGGTGGCGCGAGGAATTTCAAGAGCGCTTAGACAAGCGCGTTCCCTGAACGGGCACGGAGGGAAATGGCGATGGATTGGCTAGCCTACTTTCAACTGAGTCTCGAAGCGGCGGACCCGAAGACCCTGGCGGCATTGTTCGCTGATGAGGTCACGTTACACACCCTGGCGGTGAGTCGCCAAAGCTACACCAGCAAAGCCCTGGTCGCGCAGACGCTGGGCATGGCGCTTGCCGTGTTGGCACCCATCCAGGTAACGGATGCGCTCCGCCATTATGCAGCGCACAGTGCGGCGGTGGTCTTCACCGCGCAGGTGGCGGAGGCCCCCCCTCCAGGGGATCTGGTATCTCACCGAGCAAGATGAGCACATCGTGAGCATCACTTTGCTGATTCGTCCCATCGGCACGTTACAAGCCTTCATCGCGGCGATGGCCGCCCTGGGGGCACAGCCCGCCCGCGATCTCGCGCGGGGCCTCACCTGAGCACAGGCGATTGCCCCGATTCGTCAGGCAGGAGTGCGACACCATGAGCGATGCCTTGGTCATTCACCACTACACCTCACCGGGTGAGGCGTTCTTCGTCAACACGTATTGGATCGAGACGCTCGCTGGCAATATCGTCATCGACACCCAGTTTCTGATCGCCCAGGCGCAGGCGGTACGCGCGGCGCTGGATGCGACGGGCAAGCTGATCCTGGGGGTGATCATCACGCACCCGCACCCCGACCACTATAACGGGACGGGGACGCTCCTCGCGGGACTCGCTGCTGTCCCGATGTATGCGACCTTGCCGCCGAGCGTGCGTTACAGGACCCTTTGACCGATCCCCGGTCGTTCGACATCCTGACATCGGCGCATGGCTGCTCGGATGGTGGGCTGGCAGAGGCGCTGGGGCAAACGCCCCAGCGGTGAAGGGACATCAGGCGCGGCGGGCGATCATGGTCAGCAGCGGATGAACGCCGCCGCCCTCCCACTGCTCGGACTGCACGGTGAAGCCGAGGCTGCGCACCAGATCGCCCGTCGCACGGTCCAGGTGGCAATTCCCCGCGATGCGCCGCTGGAGGGGCGTTGCCCATGCCTGCACCCACGCCCAACCCTGGCGGGGATTGCGCACATGCTCTAGCAGCAACAGCGCGCCACCAGGCTTCAGCACCCTTGCGATCTCGCGTAGCCCCTGGGCTGGGTCATCCACCGAGCAAAAGACGAGCGTTGCCAGCGCCGCGTCGAAGCTGGCATCGGCGAAGGGTAGCCGCTCCACCGGGGCCGCTGTCAGGTGGATGGGCACCCGTGCCGCGCCCGCCGCGACCTCGGCCCGTCGCAGCATGTAGGCGTTTGGCTCGACGGCCTCGACCAGCGTGGTGATGGCCGGATCATAGAAGCCAAAGTTTTGACCGCCGCCCGCGCCGACCTCCAAGACCACGCCTTGCGCCGCCTTGGTCAGTTCACGCCGCGACGGGTCCATCTGCTGACGAAAGCTGCGCGAGCGCGACA
>JBBQSR010000128.1:0-8851 GCA_038234855.1 Ktedonobacterales bacterium
GCGCATGACTGCTCGGATGGTGGGCTGGCTGTGACGCTGGCGGAGTGGTGCATCTGGACGGGGCTGGGCTTCACCGAGGATGCCGCTTTGGGTGCCACCATCGCGCATCCCCTGGCGGTGCTCTTCGGTGAAGCGCCGTCGCGCGTGGTCGTCGGCGTCACGCCCGAGCGGTACGCGGCCCTCGCTGACCTTGCGGCGGCACATGGGGTGCCATTGACGCGGCTGGGCAGCGCGGGTGGCGATCATTTCGCCTTCGCGCAAGCGCACAGTACGCTCACGGACCTGCGTGCCGCTCACACCTATGGGCTGGCCGAGGCGCTGGGGCAAACTCCCCAGCGGTGAGGAGACGTCAGGCGCAGCGGTCGCATCGGGATAGGGATCGAGCAGCCTTACCAAAGAAGCGCGAAATGCCCCTGGCTTCCAGCCATGGGGCGTGTCACTTCAGGGTGATGAGTAGTCGCATCGTACCTCTGGCTGTCGCGGGTGATGTTGATCGTGGCATAGCCGTTACGCACGTGCGCGCGTCCATTTGACGGTCACAGCATTCATCAGACCAAAGGGTGTCACCCGATACGTTGGCGTCCAGCCCGCCACGATGACATCGTCACTGATGAGGGCCGCTGCCCACGTCGCGCCTGATGGGCGAAAACTATGTGGGCCGACGAACAGCACTTCTGGTTCCGTCCACATCGTCTCCCCGGCGGGGTTATGGTGCGGCCCTAGTAGGTTGCGCAGACTGTGGTAGAGGATGATTTCGAGGCGGTTGCTGCCCGCGCGCACCGCTTGGGTGATGTCGATCTGGTACGGCTCCCAGGCCACCGCGCCGCAACGTATGCCATTGACCCACACCTCCGCCACGGGGGCATGCAAACCCGGCAGGGCGAGCGTGACGGCGTGGTGCGGTTCGTCTGGCACTATGATGGTCGCACGATACGCCACCCGCCCCGCGTAAAAGGGCAATCCCTGCGGCACCAGATCGCCCATTTGCAACGGCTGGGGCGGTGCGATTTGCGCAGCAGACGTGAGCACATGCAGATGCCAGGGCAAAGCGGGCGCGAGGGGCAGCGTATCAGTCTGCACGCCCTGTGACGCGATGGGCACGCTGAAATCACCAATGAGATAGATCGCTTCGAGTTCCGTGCCATAGCGGGCCGCAGCGTCGGCATAGTTCGCCATATCGCCGGGATGGAAGTCGTCATAGGTCAGCGTGATGACGTTTTCACCAACGCGCAGATGGGTGGTGATCGGCACCCGTGACCAGCGAATATCGCGCCAGTGGGTGCCATCGCTGGCCACGGGCACAGCATTGATGGTGATAGTGCAGCGTTCGGGGTACTCCATCACCAGCGTCAACGGCTGCCCCGTCTCGCCCGCAAAGTCGCTGGTGATGGTATAGCGGAGCGTCATCGGCCCCGTATAGCCCTGCTCAGTCAGCCATTGCTGGATGGCCAGCACCGGTACGGGCGCGCTGAATGGGTCGTCGCCACACCGAAATGCCGCGTAGTCGAGCGTCAGTGCGTTTTCATCCAGCCGCTCCACCTGCCAGTCGCTGATCGTGATTCCCCCGGTAGGCGTTTGCGGCATGCTGGCTGGTGCAAAGGGTGGCGTACCAGGGCCAGCCAGGAACAGCGCCGATTCGCCAGGGGCCAAGTGCAGGGGAAATGGGAGCACGGGATCATCGGTAGCACGGCTGGGGGTGTGCGTTAGCCCAGCGAGGTCCAGCCGCGTCAGGGGGCCGACAACATCGAGCGCCAGCGTGTCTGCCACCGCGTCGTGGCGCGATAGATTGACGAGCATGGTGAGGCGTTGATCGCCAATGGTGCGCGTCTGCTGCCACAGCCAGGGATGCGCCCCGCAGCTGCCGATGTGCACCTGCGGCGGAGCCAGCGCAGCCAGCCGCTGCGGCAGGTCAAGCGGTGCAACCACCTCCACCGCTGATTCCACGAAACGCCGCAAGCGCCCGTCGCGGTCGGGGCGGCCATCCACCATCGTCGGCAGGGGGCCAGTCGCCACGATGGGGCCACCCGCCGCCGCGAATGCCGCGAGCAGGTCCAGCGTGGTCGCGCGCAACGTCGTCAGTGCGGGCAAGAGCACTAGGGGATACGTCATCGCCCCGACACGCAGCAACGGGCGTGGCCCATCCGTCTCGACCGCGCCAACCTCCGCCAAGATGGTTTCATCGCCATAGTCGAAGCTGCGCTGGTGGTCGAGCAGGGTGCGGCTGAGCGCCTGAAAGGCCCCATCTATGGCCGCGATGCGCTCAGCGTCGCGCGCGTCGTGAAAGGCCCAGTCGCCAGCGTCAGGCTGCGGCGGGCGGCGCAGGGGATACAAACTCTCTTGCGAGTGTAGCACCAGGAACTCAGGCACCATCTGCCCCTGGCTCATCAGGGTACACAAGCGGCTGAGATAGTCGTCGATGACGTGGTTTTGCGGCCACCAGGGCTGCTGATAAAAGAGATTCGCGGGGTAGTCGCGCTTGCGCTCGCCGCTCATGGTAAAGAGGGCCAGGTGAGGAACGAGGAAATTGACGCCCAGCACGATCTGCTGCTCAGCGATCCATTTGCGGTCGGCGAAGGTGAGGTGCTGGCCCGCCGTGCCATAGAGTTCGCTCATCATGCGCGGCTTGGTGTATTGGTTGACGACGCTGCGGCAGCCGATGGGGGTGATGACCTCCTGCACTTGCAAGCCCAGGTGGTCGATCCCCGGCCAATCTTCGTGGCGATAGTGTGGCAGCGTGGCGACATCCCACGCCAGGGTGAAGGCGAGGGAATGCTCGCCCATATAGTGCCCGGTGAAGGCGAGGCCATGCGCGCGACACCACTCGGCCAGTTGTTGCGTATAGTTGCGCTCAAAGAGGCCCGCGCAGGTGCGATAATAATCGGTCCGGGTCGTCGTGTATGTGTCGACATCCTCAAAGAGTTCACCGAAATGCGGCAGCAGATCATAGCCATGGTCGGCGGCGAATTGCGCGGGCAGGGCATCGGTCCACGGCAGGGTGCGACGCGGCACGCCTGGCAGATCAGCCAGATAGGTGATGGCCGGTTCGTCGGTGAACATCGCCGGGATGACGTTGCCGAAATACTCCCCCACCGTCCGCGCGAAGGGGTCATAGGCGACCTCTAGGAATGCTTGCATCGCGTCGCGATCCATCAGATCGGCATAGGATGTGCCGCTAAAGTTTGGGTGGCCCAGTGGGCTGACGACGCGATAGTAGCGCGTGCCGTCGGCATCGCGGCTCAGCAGCGTCACGTGGTCGCCAGCGGGCGGCTCCGTGCCAGGGGCGGCGCGAAAGAGCCACTTCACGCGGAAGCGTTCGTCACGCAGCGGCACCTGGCCGCCACCCCAGCCGCTGGGCCAGCGATCCTCGTCGTACAGGTACATGTGCAGGCCCAGGCGCGCGGCCTCCTCCACGGCGGCTCGAACGGCCCCCATGTATGCTTCACCTAGATAGGGCGTCGTCAGGCCGATGCGCGTGTGCATAAAGGCCCCGCCCAGGCCGCCGCGTGCCAGCTCGTGCACCTGGCGGCGCACCTCGTCCAGCGGCAGCGTCTCGTTCCAGCTCCACAGCGGCGCGGGGCGATAGCGAGCGGGGGGCGACTGGACGACATCCCAGTCGATGGCTGACGCGGGGGCAACGCTGGTGGAACGGTGAATCATCGGTGATCCTTTTGTCCGGGGATGCCTGCGATGGCGGGGCGGAGGGAACGCGCTGTTCATGGCTAGCTTGCGGATTGGGTATCGTCGCTTTGCCCCAGGCGGCGCTTGACCTCAGTGCGATAGTTGGCCAGGGAGGTTTCGACGTGGCGCTGCATCATCTGCGCGGCGACCTGGGGCGTCGCCTCGCGCATGGCGGTGAAGATGGCGCTGTGCTGCACCACCGAGTCGAGCAGCGACCCCGGCGCGCCACCCGTCACCAGCTTCACCACCCACCGCTGCTGCCGCAAGATGTTATCAACGATCTCGATGAAGAAGGGATTGTGCGTCGCGGCAGCGATGGCATGGTGAAAGTTATTATCGCTCTCGATGAAATCATCCAGGTTGTCCGCTTCAGCGGCGCGCTGGTTGCGCAGGAGGATGCCTTCTAGCGCCCGTAACTCGCGGTGCGTGATGTTTTCTGCGGCGAGTTGCACCGTCAGCATCTCTTGCTGGCAGCGAAACTCGAAAAGGGCCTCGACCTGCTCTGGTTCGACCGACAAGGAAAACGCTCCCCCCATCTGTGGCGCGGTGGGGCGCACATCAGCGACATAGACGCCCACACCCTTGCGCACGCCCACGAGCCCTGTCGCGCTCAGGTACTTCACGGCCTCGCGCACGATGGCGCGACTGACGCCAAACTGCTCGCCCAACCCCGATTCCGTGGGCAAGCGGTCGCCTGGCTTCAACTGCGCGGCCACGATGAAGGCCACGATCTTTTCCGCGATCATTTCATATTGGGGGCGATATGACAGGGCATCGGGGGCTTTCGTCGATGTGTCTAACATAGGTGTTCCTCATCAATGACGCTGCGGCGTGGTACCAGGCGTGAATTCAGGTGGTGAGGCAGGCCACAGCCTTTCCTTCGTTTCCAAGAGTATAACACATCATGCCAGAACGAGGTCAAGGGCGAGAATGTGTATAACTTAATTTTCCGATAACCACTTGACAAGTATGATACTTCCATGTTATAAATCCTCCAACACTTGCAACGGTCGCGCTGTAGCGCCAGTTTGTTCGTGAGAAGGAGGCATTTTTCCCGATCATCGCCTCTTGATGTGTATGGTATAATCAACACAACACATCGAGCCAGATGCGATACATCAGCCAAACATCTCATGCAATGCGGCAGAGATTCCCCCGATTCCATGTTCATTGGCGAACAGGAGGCGACATGCGCCCTTTGTGGCTCGATCTTCTTCCCTTCCCCCTCCTTGCGCCCGCAACGTGGAACGACGTGCCCCTGGCGCGTCGCGGCATCGTCTGGCCCCATACCCCTGCACCGGCACTTTTCCCCTGCCTTCATCAACCCGGAATGGTGCCCACCTCGCTACCTCGCAAGAAGGGATAAGTACACTATGCAGCGAAAATTCTATTTAGGGGTGCTGGTGGCGTTGCTGGCCGCGACGACCCTCGCCGCCTGTGGTCCCACCTCATCTTCCAGCGCCAAGCAGGATCTGCGCGTGCTGGCCGACCCCAGCTTTTATGGGGCTAGCGACCTCTCACCCCACATCCGCGCCTATGCCGGATTGGGTCGCTTGCTCTGGGCACCACTGGTCGCCCACGATGCCAAGTGGAACCCCACCGCTGATGGCCTGGCCCCCGCGCCCGATGTCAGCGCCGATGGCCTGACCTACACCTTCCATCTGCGCAAAGACGCGAAATATTCGGATGGCACCCCGGTCACGGCGCATGATGTCGAGTTCGATCTGCGCTACGACATCATGACGGGCCACCCAAAGGTCAAGGGCACGCGCCTCTTGGGCACCACGGCGAATCGCTACTACGCCAACATCGTGGGCGCGGCGGCGGTCTTTGACCCCAAGAGCACCGTCACACCGAATGAGTTCGACGCCGCCCCCGTCGCGGGCGTAAAGGCGATGGATGATTCCACCCTGCAAATCCAGTTGGTCCAGCGTGACCCCGGCTTCATCTACGCGCTGATGGTCGACTCGCCCAGCGCGGTGAAACCCACCGACATCCAGCGCGGCAAGGGCAAGACCTATACCAACGACCAATATTGGCCGACGGAATCAGGTGTGGCCTTCTCTGGCCCGCTGGCCCTGCAATCGTACACGCCGAACCAGGGCTTTACCCTGGTGCCCAACGCCAACTACTACGGCAACAAGGTCAAGCTGCAACACGTGACCGTGACGTTCGTCAAGGACGCCGCGACGGCCATCACCGCCTTCCAAAATAAAGAAGCGGATTGGTTGGATCTGCCCTTGGGCGGCGCGGATGTGCAGAATATCAACACCGACGACTACCTGAAGAGCGCCTTGGTGCAGGCTGACACCTACAACGTGCAGCAACTCTTCATCACGCCCTACAAACCGTTGGATGACATCCATGTGCGGCGCGCCATCTACATGGCCATCAACAAGCAATCGCTGGCGGATGTGCTGGGCGGCGGAGCCGGGCAAAAGTTTTATAGCCCCATCGTGGCGCACGTCACCAACACCGATGGCTGCCCGACCACCGCGAACAGCATCACCCCCATCGCCTATGATGTGAACGCGGCGAAGGCCGAACTGGCTCAGTCGAAGTACGGTGCCGCCGTCAAGGACATCCCCATCAACATCGAGTTGGGCTTGTTTGGCCAAGATTTGGCGCTGAATAAGATCGAGGGGCAGTTCTTGCAGCAGGCGTTACAACAAACGCTGGGCTTCACCAACGTGCAGATCCACCAAGACACGATCAACGACTTCAACAAGCCACCGTTCCCGTACCAACTGTGGCCCAACGCCCAAGGCGACCGTGAGCCAGACCTGTATGGCTTCTTGAACAATCTGGTGCCGCTCATCCCGGCTCAAGCCATCCCGGCCACCGGACCCTCGACGCTCTTCACGCTGCCCTACGCGCCCGATGTGACGAACCTGATGAAGCAGGCCTTCGCCGCGCCGACGCTGGACGCACGCTGCCAGGTGCTGCAAAAGGTCTTGCAGACGTGGGTCGATCAGGTCGTGACCATCGACCTCTTCACCGACAAGGGCTTCACCTTGGTCGCTCCCTGGGTACAGGGCCTGCACACGGCCAACGGCAGTGGTGGTTTCGAGTACCTGTACCTGTCGCCCGGCCTGGATGCCGTCACCATCGCGGCGCATTGATCCTGCCTGTATAGTGGAAGGTATCGTCCGTTCGCCAAGGCATCTGGCATGCCTTCCACCGCGTTCACATGAGGTCACGGCTTATGTTGCGTTACATCTTGCGGCGTCTGCTGGCGATGATTCCGCTGCTGCTCGTCATCACGGGCTTCATCTTCGTCATCGGCCAATATGGGGCCGGTGATCTGGCGGCGTACCTGACGGCGCAACAGAGCGGTGGCCGCATCGATCCGGCGCTGTACGCGCTGAATCGCCAGCGGCTGCATATGGACCAGCCGGTGATCGTGCGCTACGGCGACTGGCTGACCCACGCGCTGCACGGCGACCTGGGCGTCTCGTACATCACGCAGGGCCAGCCCAGCGTGAATTACCTGATCGGTCAGGCATTGCCCATCTCGCTGGAAATTGGGCTGGCGGCGCTGCTGCTGGTGGTGCTCATTGGCATCCCCCTCGGCATCGTCGCGGCGCTGACGCGCAACTCGCCGGTGGACTACGCGATTGTGGGCGGGGCGACGTTGCTCTCATCGATCCCGCTCTTCGTGTTGGCACCGCTGGCGGTCTACTTCTTGGTGATCCAGGTGCATCTGGTGCCCAGCGTGGGCATCGGCTGGCATGGCCTCTTCAGTCAGCAGAGCATCTTGCCCGTCGCCATCTTGGCGGCGAACTCGTGCCTGACGACGGTGCGCTTCACCCGCGCCTCGGTGCTGGAGATCTTGTCGCAGGAATACATCCGGGCGGCACGGGCGCGGGGGCTGGCACGGCTGGGCCTGGTCCTGCGCCACGTGCTGAAAAACGCGCTGATTCCCGTTCTCTCAGTGGTCGGGCTGACGACCTCGTACCTCATCAGCGGGGCGCTCTTTCTCGAGATCGTCTTCAATCTGCAAGGGTTCGGCCTGTTGACCTATGGCGCGTTGCGGTCGGGCGACGTGCAGACGTTGACGGGCATCACCCTGGTGACGGCGCTGCTGCTGATGGGGACCAATCTGCTGACCGACATCCTCTATAGTGTCGTTGACCCGCGCGTGCGGCTGGCCGCGTGAAAAGGAGCATCACCCATGGCGGTTACTGAGATCGCGGCTCCGGTGCGCGCGACCAGCCCACGCCCCCGCAGCCTGTGGAGCGACGCGGCGCGGACCTTCCTCCGAAACAAGGCCGGGATGGCGGGCCTCGTCGTCTTCGTGCTGTTGCTGGTGGTGGCGGTCTTCGCGCCGCTGCTCACCCCCTATAACTTTCTGACGCAAAACTATAGCGCCATCATGCAAGGCCCCAGCGCGCGGCACCTGATGGGCACCGATGAGCTGGGCCGCGACATCCTCAGCCGCGTGATGATGAGCGTGCGGACCGCCGTGCTGGTGGCGACGCTCGTCACCGTCATCTCAGCGGTGCTGGGGACGCTGGTGGGGGCGCTCGGCGCGCTCAGCGGTGGCTGGGTCGACGCGGCGGCGACCTGGCTGATGGATGCCCTGCTGACCGTGCCGCCGCTGTGGTTCGCCGCCTTCGTCGGGGTGGCGACGCGCCCGACCATCACCAACTGGACGACCAATCTTTTCACCGCGACCCATTGGGACATCTTCAAGGATGCGGTGGTGACGGACTATCTGGTGGTGGTGGGCTGCCTGGGGCTGGTGTCGTGGGCGGGCATCGGGCGCATCGTGCGCGGGCAGGTGCTGGCCCTGCGCGAGCAAGAGTTCATCCAAGCAGAGCGTGCGCTGGGCGCGACGAACTGGTGGATCGTCCGTCGCCACATCATCCCCAATGTCTTGGGGCCGGTCATCGTGGCGCTGTCGGTGAGCTTTGGCTACGCGATGCTCTCCGAGGCGTCGCTGAGCTTCCTGGGCATCGGCATTCGGCCACCGGGCGCGAGCCTGGGGCAGATGATCTCGGATGGCATCGGGCGCTATCGCAGTGCGCCGCATCTGGTGGCGATGCCCGGACTGGTGTTGGCCGTCGTCGTGCTGGCGACGAATTTCATGGGAGACGCCCTCAATGACGCACTTAATCCCAAAGCTCGGCAACGCTGAGGCCGTGAACATGATGATCACCCCCCCAACCGC
>JBBQSR010000129.1:0-8839 GCA_038234855.1 Ktedonobacterales bacterium
AAAAGGTGATGATCCGCAATCGTGAATGGCACGAGACGCAAAAGATCGACCTGCTGACCGAGACGCTGGTGGAGCGCATCGACGCCGAGGAGCGCGTAGCCTACACCGACAAGGGTCACCAACTGCGCTACGACGCCTTGCTCGTTGCCACGGGCGGCTGGGCCAACAAGCTCTACGTCCCCGGCGCGGATCGCGTCAAGCACATCTATAACTTCGTCACGCTGGACGACACCAAAGAGATCATCGCCCGCGCGCTAGAGTCTAAGACCGCCGTCGCCAGCGGCGGCAGCTTCATCGCCTATGAGATGGCCGAGGGCTTCAACGTCCGCAATCTGCACGTCACGTGGCTCATTCGCGGCCCCCGCTGGCTGCGCTATAACCTGGACGAAGAGGGCGGCGCGCTGGTCGATGGCATCGCGCGCAAACACAACGTCGACATCCTCTATGGCGAAGAGATCAAAGAGGTCGTCCCCGCGAATGGCGTGCCGTCCTACGTCGTCACCAGCAGCGGCAAGCACATCCAGGCGGATGTCATCGGCATCGGCCTGGGGCTGACGCTCAACACCAAGGTGCTGGCGGGTACCGGCGTCGAGACGCGCGGCGGCGTCATCGTCAACGAATTCCTCGAAACGAACGTCCCTGGCATCTTCGCGGCGGGCGATGTGGCGGAGTTTTACGACCCGACGCTGGGCCGCCATCACACGATGGGCACGTGGGACAACGCCGCGTCGCATGGCCGCGTCGCCGCCGTCAACATGGCGGGTGGCCACGACCCATATGTGGATGTGCCGACCTATACCAGCCCGCTCTTCAATACCACCATCGCCTTCATCGGCTCGCCCGAGGCCAACAACGAGGAGCTGACCTCCATCTCGCGCAGCACCACCGATGACAAGGGCAACCCCGCCTATCGCAAATTCTTCTTCAAGGATGACCGCGTGGTCGGCGCGATCTTCATCGGCGGCACCAAGGGCCGCAAGACCACCGGCAAGCTCGTCAAGGCGGGCACCGTCTATGCCACGCCCGAGGAGAAAGAGGCGCTGTTTACGGTGGAGTAGGGCGCGATGGGACGCGAAGGGCGCGAAAGGAGTTGCCCGCGATGGTCACGCAGGAACCGTCTGACGCGACGACGCTCATCTTGACGTGCGACATCCCCGCGCCGCCCGCTGCCGTCTTCACGGCGTGGGCGCAGCCCGCGCAGATCGTCCGCTGGTGGCCGCAGACCGCCGAGATCGATCTGCGCGTTGGGGGCGCGTATCATTTCGCCTGGCCGTCGATCGGTCAGCATCTGCGCGGCACCTATCTGGCCGTCGCGCCAGATGCCGCGCTCAGTTTCACTTGGCGGTGGGATGATGATGACACCGAGGGCATCGCGTCGCGCGTGGTCGCCCTCGCCTTCGCCACCGCTGGCGCGGCGGGCACCCGCATGACGCTCACTCATGGCCCCTATGCCGACACGCCAGCCGACCAGACGATTCGCGCCAAGCACCATTTGGCGGGATGGCTCCATTTCCTGCCGAAGCTGGTCGCGCTCTTTCCCGCGCCATGATCGATCTCGTGCAGATGGCCCAGATCTCCGCTATGGCGCGCGTCGCGGTGGTGCTGACACGGCTGGCGGCGCGTGGCCTGGGCGACCCCGCCGTGGCGAGCGGCTTCGTGCGCTGTCATCTGTTGGGAGTGCCTCCGACCGACATCGACATCCACTATGTCGGCGTCGTCCCCACCGCGACAGCGGAGGGCTGGCTGCGCGACGCCATAGCCGAGACGGGCGGCGCGGATGGCGAGTGGGACATCTGGAACTTCACCGAGCATGACCCACGCATCACCACGACGGCATATGGGTACCGGGCGCACTTCGTCTCGACCATCGACTGCGTGTATCTGGCGGTGGATGGCATGCTGCACGACCTCACCGGGCGCGGCGTCGCCGATGCCGACCAGCGCACACTGGAATTCACGCATCTCGCCGTCGCTGACTATCCCTATACCCCCGGTCAATTGTGCTATCTTTATCTGGAAGGGTGTCGGCGGATGTTCCTGTATGGCCTGTCGCCCACCCCAGCCAGCGCCCAGGCGTTGCACGCGAGCGCCGGACTGTGGCGGCAAGCTGCGCCAGCCGATCGCCGCTATCTGCGTGACCGCGTGCGCCATAAACTGACGCCCGCGCAGTGCCGTGCCGCCCTGCCCCTTTATGCCCGCTACGGTTGGGACGCCGTTTTCAGCCCAGGTGCCACCGATGATGATTGATTCGCACCCTACCCCTACCCTGCGAGGCCATGTCGCCCTCGTGACGGATGGCGGACGCGGCCTCGGCGCGGCCATCGCGCTGGCCCTCGCCGACGCGGGCGCGGCGGTCGCCCCGCTGGCCCATGAATCCTGCGAACTCACCGCCGTCGCGGGGTTGGTGCGTTTGGCCGGTGGCGGCGTCCTGGGCATCACCGCGCCCGACTATGCTGACGCGGAAGCTGTCGGCAGCGCCATCGACGCCGCGCGCGACTATCTCGGCCCCATCACCATCTACGTAGATACGGTCGGCATCCCCGCCGCGCTCGACGCCGTGCTGCCCGACATGGTCGATGCCCAGGGGGGCTGCTTCATCACGGTTGGCGATGCGCCAGCGCGCCAATCTCCGCGGATGATTGCCTGGCTGCATATCGACCGTACCGCCACGCCCGAGGCGAACGCCGCCCTGGTATGCGACTTTTGCCTGAAATCGCTGTCGGCGAGGTGAAGCTTTGCCATGGGGCGTGCTTCGTCGCGCGGGGTGGGGCGGATGATTGCCCGCCTCGCTCAAGCGGACAGGGTCGACATTACGATGCTGTAATGGTAGTCTGGTTCGCTTTGTGTTAAGCTGCCCCATATATCGTGGGAATGTCACGGCGATTTGTCGCATTTTCCGTGTATTGGG
The DNA here is from genome assembly GCA_038234855.1 of Ktedonobacterales bacterium. GTDB lineage: Bacteria > Chloroflexota > Ktedonobacteria > Ktedonobacterales > JACDGC01 > JACDGC01. The sequence goes on from JBBQSR010000129.1 coordinate 2,909, forward strand.
CGAGGTTCGCTCCCGCAAAGCCGTCATCGTTCCTGTGCATTGTCACCTCGCGCGCCTTTTTGGCCAAAAAGGCCTGTTGATATTTCGCCCAAAGGAGGCATCTGTGAAAGATTTTGGAGAAGGGACAACCGTGCTGCTGATCGATGATGATCAGCACCTCTTGCCCGTCTTAGAGATCATGGTGCAAACATTCACAAACTGCACCGTCGTGACCGCCGCCGATGGCGTGGCGGGGCTAGAGCGCGTCGCTGAGGCCATCCCCGACTGCATCGTGGTCGATGTGAAGATGCCCCACCTGGACGGGCACCAGTTCGCGCGTGCCCTGCGTGGCGATCCGGCGACCGCCGACATCCCCTTGATTATCCTCACGGCCCTGGTGCAAGACGATGAACGCTTTGCTGGCATGGCCACGGGGGCCGATGTCTACCTCACCAAGCCCGTACCCCCAAAAGAGTTGCTGGCGGCCATCCGGCGCGCCCTCGCCACGACCGCCGAGCAACGGATGGCCCGACTGCAATCGCTCGTACAATCGAGCGAGATGCGCCCCGAGCACGCGGCAGCCCAAGGAGGGCTAACCTCATGACGGCGGTTCCCGACAGCGATCTGCGCGTACTAGATGCCTATGATCGCGAACGCGGCTTGCGGTTGGCGCGCCTGGTCACGCTCGTCTTTGGCGGCATCATCGCGTTGGGGGCGTTTGGTTTATTGATCGGTGGCTTGATTGCTGGTGCCTTCGGCCATCGGGCTTTTGTGGCGGTGTTCGCGGCATCGGTCGGCGGGTTGCTCTGCTATGGCTTGGCCTGGTTGCTGGTGGGTCGCAAACAGTTGCTGTTGAGCGCGACGCTCAACCTAGTGGGCTTCATTGGCATCTTGGCGACCATTCAGGTGACGCATGGTCTGGCCGCTGGCCTCGACGCGGTGGTCGTCAGCATCTTTGGCCTATATGGCATCTTTTGCGCGCTCGCAGGCGTGCTGATCGATTCGCGCTACATGTTCGCGAGCGTCGTCGCGGTGAACGTGCTGAATGGCGTGGTGTGTTTCGCGTTGCCGCATTCCTCGTTGGGGACGGCGGCGCTGGTGTGGGTCGTCGTCTCGCTCGAAGCCTGGGTGGCGGCGCTGCTGACCTTCGGCGCGCAGACGCTCTATACCCAGACGGCGCACGAGTTGGGCGACCTGCGCCTGGCCATCGAGCGGGCACAGCGGCTCGATGACCTGAAAAACCAATTCATCCGCAGCGTCAACCACGAACTGCGCAACCCTATCATGGCGTGGTACAGCGCCGCCGTCACCCTGCAAGAGGGCGACGAATTTCTGACGCCTGTCAGCCGCGCCAAGCTCGCCGACCGCTCCGTCGACATCGGCAAGCGCGTGCTGAAGCTGCTGCGCAGCATCTTGGATGTGCCCCTGCTCGACGCCCAAGCCAAGGATTTCACGCCGCAGGTCGTCGCCGTCCGCCCGGTCATCGATAGCGCGCTCGAACTGCTCGATCCGCAAGAGGGTGGCGAGCAGATGCGCGACATCCATGTCACCGTCCCGCCTGACATCGCCATCTGGGGTGACGAGTTGCGCTTGCAGCAGATCCTGGTCAACCTCTTTTCCAATGGCCTGAAATATTCGGCACCAGGGACCCCGCTAGATGTCGCCGCCACCCGCACGCCAACGGGACAGATGGTCAGCATCACCGTGCGCGACTATGGCCTGGGGGTGCCGCCCGCCGAGCAATCGCTGCTCTTCGAGCGGTTCGTGCGGCTGCCGCGCGACCTCACCTCGCCGGTCGGCGGCAATGGCCTGGGGCTGTACCTCTGCCGTGTGCTGGCCGAGGCGATGGGCGGCAGCATCCGCGTCGCCAGCACGGGCGTTCCGGGCGAAGGCACGACCTTCACCGTGGAACTGCCCCTGCCGGTCCCCGCCGCCACGCGCGAACCCGTGGTGGTGGGCTAGCTCTACCCGCGCAGCAGGGCCTTCACCTGCGCCAGCCGTTCGGTGAAATCGGTTCCGTCGTCGCAGCGCAGCGTCACATGGCCCAGCTTGCGGCCAGGGCGCGGCGCTTTTTCGTAGAGATGCAGGTGGGTGCCGGGGATGGCGAGGATCGCGGCGACATCCGCTGGCGGCTCGCCCAAGATGTTGAGCATCGCCGCGTGGCCGCGCATGGCCGTGCTGCCGAGCGGCAAGCCCGCGACGGCGCGCAGATGATTTTCGAACTGGCTGGTCTCCGCGCCCTCGATGGTCCAGTGACCCGAATTGTGGACGCGCGGGGCCATCTCGTTGGCGATGAGCGTCTCGCCTACCCCAAAGAGTTCGATGGCCAGCACGCCGACGTAGTCCAGCGCCTCTAGCACGCGCGTGGCGAAGCTCTGCGCCAACGCCTGTGACTCGGGCGAGAGGTCCGGCGCGGGCGCGACCGAGCGATGCAAGATGCCGTCGTGGTGCCGATTGTGCACCAGGGGATAGTACGCCGTCGCGCCGTCCCTGCCCCGCACTGCCAGGATGGACAGTTCGCGGTCGAAATCCACGAAGCCTTCCAAGATGAGCGGTACGCCGCTGAGCGCCTGCCAGGCGGGAATGACGTCTTCAGCGGTGCGGATGAAGTGCTGGCCCTTGCCGTCATAGCCCATCCGCCGCGTCTTCAGCATGGCGGGCAGGCCGACCTTCGTTACGGCGGCTTCGAGTTCCGCCAGACTATCGACGCGCTCGAAGGGCGGCGTGGGGATGCCCAGGCCGCTCAGAAAGGTCTTTTCGGTCAGGCGGTCCTGTGCGGCCTCTAGCGCGGCGGGCGGCGGATAGACGGGCACGCGCTCGGCCAGCTTGCGCGCGGTGGTGACGGGCACATTCTCGAATTCATACGTCACGGCGTCGAGGCCATCCATTAATTGTGCTAAGGCCGCGTCATCCTCGTACCCGTGCTCGCTGCGGATGCGTGGGGCCAGGGCATCCACCGGGGCCGTCCCCGCCGTGGGATCAAGAAAGCGAAATTGCATGCCAAGGGGATAGCCCGCCAGCGCCAGCATGCGCCCCAATTGCCCACCACCCAAGATGCCGATAGTCGTCATGATCTTACTCCTCACGCGGGTCGGGGTGATCCAGCACGGCGCGCGTCTGGTCGGCGCGGTAGCGGTGCAGAGCCACGCGAATGTCGGGGTACTGATTGCCCAGGATGGCGGCGGCGAGCAGGGCGGCATTCACCGCGCCCGCCCGCCCGATGGCGAGCGTCCCCACCGGAATGCCCGCGGGCATCTGCGCGATGGACAGCAGCGAATCCATGCCGCTGAGCGCCTTGGACTCGACGGGGACGCCCAGCACGGGGAGGGCCGTCTTGGCCGCCGTCATCCCTGGCAGGTGCGCCGCGCCGCCCGCCCCGGCGATGATGACCGCAAGCCCCCGTGCCTCGGCGGATGCCGCATATTCGAATAGCAGGTCGGGCGTGCGGTGCGCCGACACGACGCGCACCTCATGCGCCACGCCCAGCGTCGTCAGCGTCTCCGCCGCGTGGCGCATCGTCTCCCAGTCGGACCGCGACCCCATGATGATGCCGACGAGTGGCCCCATGTGATTCATCCCTCCTTTTGTGCGGTCAGCAGCGGTACCAACGCGTCCAGCCCCACCGCGTGCGATGCCTTGACCAGCAGCACGTCGCGTGCTTGCAGGGCGGCGGCACAGTCGGCGGCGGCGGCGGCGGGGTCCGCGAAGGCGCGCACATCTGCCAGGCCGCCCGCCCGCGCGCCGTCGGCGATGGCGTCGCGTTCCTCGCCCGTCACCCACAGGGTCGAGCAGCGCCACGCCGCGCGCCGCCCCAGCCGATGATGCTCGCGCGCCGACCGCGTGCCCAGTTCGCGCATCGTCCCCAGGAATGCCATCCGCCGCCCGCCTTGCTCGCGCGGCCAGTCGGCCAGCAGATCGAGCGCCGCCAGCATGCTCTCGGGCGAGGCATTGTAGGTGTCGTCGATGATGGTGCTGCCACTGATGCCGGGCACGAAGCGCATGCGCTGGGGGATCTGCACGCGGGCGAGGGCCGCCGCCGCCTCGGCAAGCGACCAGCCATCGGCCAGCGCCAGACTCAGGGCGGCGAGCGCGGTGGTGACGAGGTGACGCCCGATGAGGGTGGTCGTCACCTCTACCGCTTCGTCGCCGCGCCGTGCGATGAAGCGCAGCCCCTCGGTGCCCCGGCTGCTGACACGGATCGCCCGCAGATCGACGCCCGGCAGCGTGCCATAGGTGAAGACTGGCGCGGTGGCGTGGGGGATCATCCCGCGCACCAGCCGGTCGCTGTCATTGAGGATCGCCAGGCCATCCGCTGGCAGCGATTCGACCAGGCCGCGTTCGGTGTCGACCAGATCGCTCATCGTGGGGAAATATTCCAGGTGGGTCGCGCTGACCGCCGTGACGATGCCCCAACGCGGCTGCCCTACCTCGGCCAATTGCGCGACCTCGCCGGGGCGGTCCATCCCCATCTCTAACACCGCGCGTTCGTGGTGGCCGCGCAGGCCCAGCAGCGCCAGGCTGATGCCGCGCAGATCGTTCCAGTTCGCGGGGGTCTTCAGGATGTGCGCCGCGCCGTACCGCGCGGCCAGCAGCGCGGCGACCGTTTCCTTGGTGGTGGTCTTGCCGACGCCGCCTCCGATGCCCACGGCGGGGATGGGGTAGCGCCCTCGCCACCAGCGCGCCAGCCGGACCAGCGCGGCATCTACGTCGCGCACGACCAGCGCGCCCTGCCCCGGACCAAGCTCCACGCCCGCTGGCGGCCATTGGCTGACGATGACGAAACGCGCCCCACCGGCCAGCGCGGCGGGGACGAAGGCGTGCCCGTCGCGCTTCTCGGACGACAGCGCGATGAAGACATCGCCCGGCTCGAGGATGCGCGTGTCGTTGCAGATGCGCTCGCCCACCAGATCGTCCGCCCCCACTACAGCATGCAGCACTGGCCCACATGCCGCCGCCGCCTCGCCGAGCCGTAGCCCCATGCCGGGGTCCGCCAGCCAGGGTGGGGGCGATGCCACGCCAGAATGCGGTTGTGCCATGCTGCTGCTCCTCACCTATCTTAGAAGGGCTTGCTCTAGTTGACGCTGTGACAACGAAATTCAGCAGAAATTTGTGCTTTCTGACAATTTGTCGTCAGGTAGATGCCCCCAGTATACGACAATTGGCCCAGGAAATTTCTGGCAGTTGCTATGCTGAAAGGACAGGGGTCATATGAACCGTTTCGACGCCCCCAGCGCCACGCGATGGCAGGGAACGCCACCGCCGCCATTCAGGGAGGATATCGCATCTATGCTCACCACGATCACCCCACGCGCCGCCGCGCTCATCGTCCTTTTCGCCGCGCTGAATGGCGGCGACCTCATCAGCACCTGGGTCGATCTGAATGCCGGATTGCGCGAGGGCAATCCCTTCATGAGCCTGCTGTTGGCCCAGCATGGCTTCGGTGCGCTGATCGTCTATAAACTGATGGTGGTGGCGCTGGTGGGCGTCATCACGGTCATCCTCTGGTCGGTGCGACCACGCTTGGTCGGGGTGACGCTGGGCATCTGCAATCTGCTCGTTTTCAGTGCGGTCGCCATCAACGTGCTGCAATTCCCTCCGTTAGCCAATGGGTTCTAGCTCGCTCGACGCTGCCTGCCCGGCGTGTTATAATCTCTGCACAATGGGCAGCGCACCTGCGAGGGGACAGTGAGCCAATGGCAGAGCCAGTGACGCGGGCGGACCTCAATGGCCTCGGTCAAAAGACTTCAGTGCGACCCAATCTTCAAGATGAGCGCATCGATGTGCTCGAAAACATGGTTCTGACGCAAAGTACGCAGGTAAGCGGTGCAGATGTTACCCTGCAAACTCTGCGTTTGGATGTTTCACGACTCGACAAAAAACTCGACGCTGGGCTGAAACGACTGGACTCCAAGATTGAGGGAGTGCGCGAAGAACTCTTGGCAAAAATCGAAG
>JBBQSR010000130.1:0-8828 GCA_038234855.1 Ktedonobacterales bacterium
AGCAACGATATCCCCCCAGTTTATGCGGCAGGAAAGCCCTTAGTGACGCCCGTTACTCCTAATAAAACGCCCATCACCAAAGTGCTTTCCTACCAAAGCGTCACTGACCCTAACAATGGGGGGGTTGTTACGCCCCAATCCCCCTCTGATCTTTTCCTGGTCAACCGTTACGTGTACATCGTCGGCGATACGAATGATCAAACAAAGGTCGGCGATAAGGTGAGCATCAAATGGTATTTCAGCGACCAGGATGTGACCGCAGACATCCAAAAGAGTGTGCCACCGGGCAAACCAGCCTGTTGTGTCGTCAGCTTTACCGGTGGGGGCAAGCCACAGCAGTTCAAGTTCGCGCTGTCTGCCCCAGTGGCGGCACCTGGCAAGGCGGAAATCTATTATAATAACATCCTTGCCGACACCGTCCTCTTCCTGGTTGTAGATCAGTTTCCCACGCCGACCCCGGTACCGACGAAGACGCCCTTGCCGGACACCCCGGTGCCCGCAACCCCTGCCGCAACCAAGCATCCATAATCCGCGCAACGGGAGAAACAACGGCCATGTCGTCACAAGATTATCTTTCGTGGTGGCCGTTTGCCGATGACGAAGAGCCGCCCCGCGCGGCGGCAGCGCCCGCGCCGATGTTTCGCCCGCAGGGGCAGGGCTTCAGCCTCGGTCCCACGCCGCCCCTCGCCGTCACCACCACCGAGGACCCCCTCGCGGCGGCGGCGCTGCGCGAGGCCGTGCAGCAGTTCGTCAACGCCGATTACTTGACCGCGACATATGACCTGAACGCACGGGGCATGGCCGACCTGTATGACGCGGTGGTGGTGCCGCAGTGGTCGCGCCCCTTCGCCGAGGTGCTGCTGAGTCAATTGCTGGTGCTGCCCCGCCCCGCCGACGCGCACGTGCTGGATGTTGCCTGTGGCACCGGCTTCCCCACGCTGGATATCGCGCGGATGCTGGGCCAGGGCGTACAGATCCTCGGCATCGACACGTGGCGCACCGCCATCGAGCGCGCCCAGCGCAAGGCGACGGAGGCCTGGCTGCGCAACGTCGCCTTCCAGCAAGCCGACATCGCCCACAGCAACCTCCCAGAGGGGGCATATGACCTCATCACCTGCAACCTCGCCTACACCAGCTTCGCCGACCGCAGCCGCGCGCTGGCGGTGATGGCGCGGCTGCTGCGACCGACCGGCGCGTTGCTGCTGACCACCCCGCTGCAAACCGCCTTCCGCGAATTTCTGGATATGTACCATCTGGTGCTGACCGATCTGCAACTGACCACCAGTGTGGATGCCCTGTTGGCGATGGTGCGCGGTCGCCCCACCATCGCCAGCACCATCGCCACGGTGGAGCGCACGGGGCTGCGCATCACGCGGCAGATGACGGATCGCTTCACCCTCAAGTTCGCCGACACGCACGACTTCCTCACCTCGCCCGTGGTGGCACTGGGCTTCATGGTCAGTTGGCGCGCCATCGTGCCCGATGTCGCCCTGCGCCGCCTGGTCTTCAACGAGGTCGAACGCCGCCTGAATGCCCGCGCCGCCGCCGAGGGTGGCCTCAGCTTCGAGGTGCCCTACCTCTGCGTGTGCGCGCAAAAAGCGACGAATTGAGATATCATCAAGGCACCAATGGGTCAGCCTACGCCGCCCCATCACAAAGGAGCTACCGTCACCATGACGACCCCCGCGCCCGATGCCTTCAACACCATCGATGTCATCATGACCGAAAATCGGCGCTTCGAGCCGCCAGCGGGCTTCACCGCCGCCGCGAATGTGCGCGACGCCAGCATCTATGACCGCGCCACGCAGGATGCGCTGGGCTTTTGGGAGGGCGCAGCGGAACGGCTGGCCTGGTCGCAGGGCTGGGACACGGTGCTGGACTGGGACCCCGCCAACGCGCACGCCCGCTGGTTCGTCGGCGGCAAGCTGAATGCCTCGTATAACTGCGTGGACCGCCACATCACCACCTGGCGGCGCAACAAGGCCGCGATCATCTGGGAGGGCGAGCCGGGCGACACGCGCGTGCTGACCTATTACGACCTCTACCGCGAGGTCAACCGCACTGCTGCCATGCTGCGCGCCCAGGGCGTGCGCAAGGGCGACCGCGTGGCGATCTATATGCCCATGGTGCCGGAACTCGCCATCGCCCTGCTGGCCTGTGCCCGCATCGGCGCGCCGCACACCGTCATCTTCGGCGGCTTCAGCGCCGAGGCGTTGCGCGACCGCATCAATGACTCTGGCGCGAAGGTGCTGCTGACGGCAGATGGCGGCTGGCGCGCGGGCAAGGTCATCCCGCTCAAAGCCATCGCGGATGCCGCCGTGCCCGAGTCCCCGACCATCGAGCGCGTGGTGGTGTTGCGCCGCCTGGGCGAGGCCCACCCGGTCGAGATGACCGAGGGCCGCGACGTGTGGTGGCACGAGGCGCTGGCCGCGACGACCGACCGCATCATCCCCCCTGAACCGATGGATAGTGAAGATCCGCTCTTCATCCTCTATACCTCGGGGACCACGGGCAAGCCCAAGGGGCAGATGCACACGACGGGGGGCTATCTGGTCGGGGCGTCGCTCACCCACGAATGGATCTTTGACCTGAAAGATGGCGACGTGTACTGGGCCACCGCCGACATCGGCTGGATCACCGGCCACAGTTACGTCGTCTACGGTCCCCTGGCGAATGGCGCGACCTGCGTGATGTATGAGGGCAACCCCGGCTACCCCAACAAAGACCGCGTCTGGGAGATCGTCGAGAAGTACGGCGTCACCATCCTCTACACCGCGCCGACGCAGATTCGCACGCACATGCGCTGGGGCGATGAATATCCGCAGGGGCGCGATCTGTCGTCGCTGCGGCTGCTGGGGACGGTGGGCGAGCCGATCAACCCCGAAGCGTGGATGTGGTTTTACCAGACCATCGGCCAGGAACGCTGCCCCATCGTCGATACGTGGTGGCAGACCGAGACGGGGTCCATCATGATCGCCCCGCTGCCAGGCCTGACGGCGACCAAGCCCGGCTCCGCCACGCGCCCCTTCCCCGGCATCGTCGCGGATGTGGTGGATGGCGCGGGCAACAGCGTCCCCACGAACACGGGGGGCTATCTGGTCATCCGCCAGCCGTGGCCGTCGATGTCGCGCACCATCTGGGGCGACCACGAACGCTATGTGCGCACCTACTGGGCGACGTATCCGGGAATGTACCTGACGGGCGACGGCGCGCGGCGCGACGAAGACGGCTATCTGTGGCTGCTGGGTCGCGTCGACGATGTGCTGAATGTCTCGGGCCACCGCATCGGCACGATGGAGGTCGAATCGGCCCTGGTCAGCAATCACGCCGTCGCAGAGGCCGCCGTCATCGGCATCCCCGATGAGATCACCGGCCAGGCCATCGTCGCCTTCGTCACGCTGCGTGCCAGCGAGACGCCCAGCGAAGCGAAGGCGCAGGAGCTGCGCGACCACGTAGCGACCGCCATCGGCGGCATGGCCCGCCCCAAACGCCTCTACTTCACAGCGGAGCTGCCCAAGACCCGCAGCGCGAAGATCATGCGCCGCCTGTTGCGCGACATCGCCGAGGGCCGCGTCACGGGCGACACCACCACCCTGGCCGACCCCGCCGTGCTCGACCAGATCAAGGCGCAGTACGCCGACAGCGAAGGTTAGCCATCGCGGTGAGCGTGGCGAACACCGCCGGGGGCAATTGTTGCTTTCAATCAATGCCCCCCAGCGATGCTGGCCACGTGCGGTCGCCCGCGCCTCATCCTAGTGCGCGACGGCGGGCTTCGTGATCCCAGGCGCGGGTTCACCCACTGGCGCTATCGACGCCCCGCGCTCACCCGATCCGCGCCCGCTCCCACCATGCCCGCATCAGTTCGCCCATCCGCGCCCCACTCCCATTGCCCCACTCTATCGCTCCCATTGCTCACATCCTTGGCTGTCGTGTCGATACGGTATGCTGGAGGGGAGAGACTGTCGCGCCAGGGACGGCGTGTACCGCACAGAAGGATGGGACCGCACATTGCATATGACATCGCGCACACGTTGGTTAGCCGTAGGGATGAGCTGCACGCTCGTCGTCGCGGCACTCGGCCTGGTGGCTTATCAGGCCCGCTTCGCCCAGGCCGCGCCAGCGATGCTGGCCCAGGTGCCGCACTCCGCGCCGCAGTTCGCCGCCACGGTGACGCCGACGGGCAAGCTGCCGCAGGACGGGGCGCTGAGCCTGACCCTCACCCTGCAACCACGCAACAAGGCCGCGCTGGAACGCTTCGTGCGCGATGTCGCCACGCCACATTCGAAGCAGTTTCACCAGTTCCTCGCGCCCCAAAATTTCGCCAGCGTCTTTGGGCCGGACCCCGCGACGGTCCGCGCGACGGTCAGCTATCTGCAAGGCGCGGGGTTGCACGTCACGGCGGTGCAGTCGGGCGGCATGTTCATCAACGTCACCGGCACGGTCCGGCAGGTGGAGGGTGCCTTGCACACCACCATGCAGACCTATCGTGACGCGAAGGGCCGGACGTTTTTCGCCAACGCAGCGGGGGTGACGCTGCCCGCCAGCATCGCGCCGCACGTCATCGGCGTGACCGGCCTCGACAATCTGGCGACGCACCACCGCATGACCACCGCCCCCAAAGCGAGCACAAAGAAACTGGTGCAGCGGCCCCACACGGCGGGCTGCCCGGCCTCCACTGGCCAGAATACCCTGGTGCCGTCGCAGCTCGCCACGGCCTATAACTTCCCCACGACACTGAATGGCGCGGGACAATCCGTCGCGCTGATCGAATTCGACGGCTACCTGCTCTCGGACATCGGCGCGTATGCCGCGTGCTTCGCCCCCAGCGTCACCGTCAGCAACGTCGTGAAGACGCGCGCGGTCGATCTGGGCAGCCCCCTGGCCCCCAGCACGGGAGCCATCGAGGACGAACTGGATATCGAGGTGCTGCTGGGCATGGCCCCTGGCTTGTCGCAGATCCACGTCTATGAAGCGCCCAACACCAACCAAGGCTTGATCGATATGCTGGTCAGCATCGCCAACGACGATGCCGATGCCACCGTCAGCGATAGCTGGGGCGCGTGCGAGTCCGACACGGGCTTCGCCGTCGCGGCCAGCGAAGAGATGGCCTTCTTGCAGATGGCGGCGCAGGGCCAGGGCGTGTATGTGGCCTCGGGCGACAACGCCGCCTATGACTGCCTGAATGACCTCGGCTCCGCGTCGTACTTCCATGGCCAGGTCGTCAACGTGGACGATCCCGCGTCGGACCCCTACGTCGTCGCGGTCGGCGGCACCACGCTGAATATCAACGCCTCTACCGCCAGCTATATGTCTGAGACGGTGTGGAACAACATCGGCCTGCCCTCCCCGGTGATGGCGGGCACGGGCGGCGGCTTCAGCCAGTTTTGGGGCGCACCCGACTGGCAGTCAGGCTCGCGGGCGACGGTGACGCCGGGCGGCATCGCGGACCCCGGCGGCGCGCGTGCCGTGCCCGACGTGGCAGCGAACGCCGACCCGCAGACGGGCTACGCGGAATATTGCACGGCGGGCGATTACTGCGCCAGCGCGCCGGGCAGTTGGTTCGACATCGGCGGCACCTCGGCGGCGGCCCCGCTGTGGGCCAGCCTGGCCGCGTTGGCCGCGCAGGGGGCGAGCATGCGCGTCGGCCTCATCACCCCCGCGCTCTACAGCCTCTACGGCGCGGATACCGCTGCCCACGCGGCGGCGGGCATCCCCCTGGGCGGCACGACCTACTATGACTACCTCACTCAGGTGAATGGGGCGAGTCCGTCAAGTGGCCAGATCGTTTTCAATGACATCACCAGCGGCAACAACACCTTCCCCTCCGCGCAGGGCTTCGTCGCGGGCTACAGCGCAGGGACGGGCTTCGACGCGGTCAGCGGCCTGGGCACGATGAACGGTCAAGCCGTCGTCAATTACCTCAATGCGGCCATCCGCTTCACCTCGCCTCGCCTGTACATGGCGGCGCGGGGCAACGATGGGCGCTTCTGGCTGTCGGGCTACTTCCTCAACAACGGCAATGGGAATCTGCTGCCCAGCGCGCCGCAACTGAGCAATTGGTTCCCGCTCGGCACACGGACCTTCATCGGCAACCCCGCCGTGACGGACAACGGCACGGCGACCGCCGGGCTGACGGGCAGCACCGGCATGGTGTGGCTGGCGGGCGTCGGCACCGATGGCTATCTCTACGTGGGCAGCTATAACCCCAGCACGACGACCTTCACCGATTGGGCGCGGGGGGGGCCGCCCCTGCCGACCTCGTGCAAGGGCAACCCCGCCGTCGCCTATGCTGGAGCCAAGCTCTACATCAGTTGCACCACGCCAACGGGCGCACTGCTGCTGGTGTCATATTCGCCAGGCAGCCATAGCTTCAGTGGCTGGTCGACCATCGGTGGCGGCCTGACCGACAGCCCCACGATGACGACGGATGGCACGAAGTTGCTCTTCTACGCCCAGACCGCGCAGAACGATTGGTACAACACCTACACGGTCAGCAGCGACACGCTGGGCATCTGGCGGCACATGACGACCACCTGCGAGGCGACGCCCGCCGTGGCCTACACCGGAACCGCGAACCACTTCGTGCTGTCGTGCATCGCGCATGACACCAGCACCCTCTGGGCCAATACCTTTGACCTGGGCGCGGGGGCGCTGAGCGGATGGTTCAATATGGGGGCACCCACGGGCATCGGCCTGAAAAACGCCACCGCCGTCTCGGTCGATCTGCTCGACAACCCCGGCGTGACGCTTTTCACGGGCGAGGGCAAGAACGGCGCGGCCTATGTGCAACTGCTGACCGACAACCCGCTCTATAGCTATGTCGCGGGCTGGCAGAGCGCCTCGCTCCCCGGCATCTTCGCGGCGAATCCGGTCACGGATTACTTCGGCGTGTAGGCGGGCGAGAAACCCGCACCTTGGCTCACGAAGCCCGCCGACGCGGGCTAGGCCGAGGCAAGCGATAGAGCACGTGTGGCAACGGGGACGGTGGGCGGTTTCAACCGCCCGCCGTCCCTGTTGCTATCCCCCTACCCTCGGCGCGGCAGATTCCCCACCAGATCGGCGACGGGGGGCGGGGCGAAGATCGCCGCGACGGGGGTGCCAGGCACCTTAAAGCTGGCGGGGATGATGTGCCACTGCGCCTTGAATTTCAGCACGCGCAGCACGGACGTGTCGATCTGTTGCTGGGTGATCGCGCCCTTCGTCAGGGCGTCGTGCATAACGGTGATGGTTTCGCGCGTCTGGGCTTCGCTGTACGCGCCCAGCAGCAGATCCGTCCCCGCCTCGAAGGCTTTTAGCCCCCGTTGCGCCATGTCGCCGAATTGATCGAGGCCGCCCATGAAGAGCGCATCCGAGATGACGACGCCATCATACCCCATCTGCTGACGCAGCAGGACGTTGATGACCTTGGGCGAGACGCTGGTGGGCAGCGTGCCATCCAGCGCGGGGATGAGCATATGGGTATCCATGATCATGGCGACCTTGCCCGCCGCGATCAGGCTCTTATAGGGCACTAATTCGACGGATTCCATCTGTGCCAGAGTGCGATTGATCTGGGGCAGCAGCTTGTGGGGGTCGCCATCCGACGACCCCAGGCCAGGGTAATGCTTGACGCACGAGGCCACGCCCGTGGTGCTGAGGCCGTCGATGAAGTTGCTGGCCATCGCCGTCACCTTCGCTGTGTCGCTGCCAAAGGTGCGCGCTTGCAGGATGGGATTATTCACGTTGGTCAGCACATCCACCACCGGACCTAGGTCCAGGTTGATGCCGACCGAGGCCAGCGCCTTGCCATCGTTGACGCCCTTGGTGTAGGCTTGGTGCACATCGCCCGTCGCCCCCACCTGACCCTCAGATGGCTGCGCGGGCAGGGCGCTGCTGAGCACGTCGAAGCCCTGGTCACCCTCGAAATCCGTCGACATGATGAGTGGGATGCGCGCCGCCCCCTGCATGGCCTGGATGAAGCCGCGCAACTGGCTCGCGTTCATGCCGCCATCCGAAAGATAGAAACCGCCAATGTGGTCCTGGGTGATCATTTTTTGCAAATCGTTACCATGATCGCTCAGGCTATGGTCAGGAGCCATGGGGATGATGAGCTGGCCGAGCTTTTCATCCAACGTCATCGACGCCAAGATGTCGCCCGCCTGGGTGGTGATGGCCGCCGCCCGCGCCTGGGCATCATAGGTCGCCTGGGCCGTCACATTGGCGGGGTGCGGCAAGAAGAGGCCACGGTTCAGCAGCAGCACGATCGCGCCGATGCCCACCAGCAGCGTCAGCACCCAGTTCACCACGCCACGCGTCGAGCGGCCCGCCTCGGCTGACGGGTCCACCGTGGGCATGCGCCCCGAGCTATAGGCGCGCTCCAGCGCACGGGCACGCGCCTCGGCGTTCCAGTCTGGCTCGGGCGCGCGCCGTCGATCGGGCAGACGCGCGGGGGGGTAATCGCGGGGGTCGGGTCTGGGCATGCGAGCCTCCGTGGACGGGTAAAGCGGATGGATCAAGATAAGTCTTGGCCGTCACCTATGATAGCACAACCGCGCAAAACCGCCCTGTGAGGTAGGACCGTTCGCGGCGAACACCACATGGTCACGTAGGCTCATCTCCCCGCATTGCTCATCAGCGCGCCTCTGGAATGCGGTTTGCCTGATAAAGGACACAATCGGGGGCAAACACTTCGGCCTTGCCTAATTGTTCGGTGATGACGTATAATAAGTCTATGGAAGAAGAACTAGCCGCCCGCTTTCGCAAGGCGTATTGGGCGATTGTCCACAATGTCGATGTCCTGCGGCTCCGCATCTGGGAGGAGCGCGGCATCACCCTGCCCCAACTGCGTG
>JBBQSR010000131.1:0-8821 GCA_038234855.1 Ktedonobacterales bacterium
CGCCAGAGCCAGATGCCCCCGCGCACGATGCCCCGCCCACCGATGCCGCGCCACCCGCGCCACGCGTCCCCACCCCTGGCGACAAGGTGCGCCATCGCATCTTTGGCCGGGGCATCGTGCTGAAGGTGATCGCCACCAGCGATGCCACTGAGGTCGAGGTGATCTTTGACCGCACCGATGTCGGCAAAAAGACGCTGGATCTCAATTTCGCTAAGCTGGAGATCATCGGCTGACGGGATGGGAGCGGGGGACGGGGGCGCGTCACACGCCCAGGGTGCGCACCGCCAGCACGCCGGGGACGTGCCAGATGTTTTGCTCCATCGCGGCGCGCAGTCGGGGCGACAGCGCCACGCCACTCACCCGCACCGCGCCATCATGCACCGTCACGCGCAGGTCGCTCAGATACGTCGCCAACGCGGGATTTTGCACCAGGGTTTCATAGACATCGTGTTGCAGGTCAAGATCGTCACGCAGGTGCAGCCCGCTCGCGACCTGGGGCGCGGTGGCATCTAGCTTCAGGTGGCGGGCCACACCCATGGCATGCCGCACGGTTTCGGGCGACTTCGCCCACTCGTGGGAGATCAGCAAGAGCTGCCCTTGCTCCTCGACCAGTTCCGCCAGGGGGTCCGCTGGGCTGGTGATGACGTCGGCCAGATCGCGGCGAATGCGGACCAGCAGGCCCGTGGCCGTGCCGGTGGCGGCATCGAGCACGATGCCCTCTAAGCGGCCAACGAAGCCATCGCGGCACTCGACGAACATCTGGGGAAACAGTTCCAGGGCGGCGGGCGCGGGCGTCGGCATCTGCCGCGCGTTCAGGGGAAAGGTGCGGGCATCGACGCGCTTGACGGCGGGGGGCCACACCTGCGTCGTGATGCCCCCACTCAGGCGGCACCACACATCCCCCGAATCGGGCACGAGGAAGACGCTGCCGAGCTTGCCACGCAGCGCCGTCACGCGCCCACGCCACCGCTCGGGCAGGCTGGCGATCTCATCGAGTTGGGCATTCGCGCCCAGACGCAGCACGACCTTGCTGCTGGTCATTTCAGCCACGTTCATCACCATCTCGGCATCCCATCCCAGTCATCTTTTTCCCCGCAGCCTTTCGGATATCTCCTGACGGTAGTTTATGCCATGAAGCGAGGCCCTGTCAATGACGCGGGCATTCTGGCGACCGCATTCGTGACCTTCGCTCCCCTGCCACCATACCTGACTGGCGGTGCTATGATCCATTACAGGAAGCACCGACGAAATTTCGCACCCATGCGCGTCGGCGCATGCTCTCGTGACCATCGCAACGTGCGCGCCCGACGACACGACGCGCCCCACCATAGAAGGAATCCCCATGCGTCATCCGCGACTGACCCTCCAGCGATTGACCGTCCCCGCCGTGCTGCTGCTGGCGCTGTGCTTGGCAAGCTGCGGCGTGCCGGGCGTGGTGAAAAGCGGTTCCACGCTACCCTCCGCCAAACCCACCCCCACCACCGCACCGCTGCCACCCCTGCGGCTGCCCCAGGATGAAGCGCCCCACACCGACCTGACGGAGTGGTGGTACTACACTGGCCACCTGCACGGGGCCGACCCCAACGGCGGCAACCACGACTATGGCTTCGAGCTGACATTCTTCCAGATCTCGCGCGGGTCGTTGCCGCCGCTCTACGTCGGGCACTACGCCGTCACCGACATCACGCGGGGGCAGTTCCACTTCGACCAACGGCTGCTGAGCGAGCCGAACGCGGTGCTGCCCAACGGCACCACGACCACCGGATTCAAGCTGGCCATCGGCTCGTGGCGGATGGATGGCGTCAACGGGGTGGACCACCTGGCCGCTGACACGGCCAACTATGCCACGAACTTCACCTTGCAGGGGCAGAAACCCGCCGCGCTGCACAATGGCAATGGCCTCATCAGCTATGGGGTCACGGGCTTCTCGTATTACTATTCGCGCACGCACATGGCGCTGACGGGCAGCATCGTCGACCATGGCGTCACCATCCCTGTGACAGGGCTGGCGTGGATGGACCACCAATGGGGCGACTTCATCCCCACGGCGGGCGGCGGCTGGGACTGGTATAGCATCCAGTTGGCGAACAACGTCGAGTACATGCTCTACATCATTCGCAGCGCCGATGGCAAGACGCTCTCGACGGTGGGCACACGCATCGCCGCCGATGGCGCGGTGACGGAGGTCGATCCGGCGCAGATCCACAGTCAGGCGCTGGGCACGTGGACCAGCCCCGCGACCAAAGTGGTGTATCCCTCTGGCTGGCTCGTCTCGCTACCCGAGGGCACGCTGACCGTCACCCCCGCAGTCAAGGATCAGGAACTCATCACGACCAACTCCACCGGCAATACCTATTGGGAGGGCGCGGGCACCGTCACGGGCACGCTGGGCGGCCAGGCGGTCACGGGCCAGGCCTACACCGAACTGACGGGCTACCTGCCCGCCAAATAGGGGACCATACAGCGACCCCCGCCACGGTTCCTACCATGGCGGGGGCCTTACTGAGTACAGTCTACGCTAGACGCGGGTCGAGCGCCCCATCGAGCCGTTGATGGCGCGCCACGCGGCGACCACGACCACGGCACCAACGATGGCGACGATCAGCGAAGGGATGAACGTGAAGCTGGCATTAAAGATCAAGCCAGCGAGGGCGGAGAAGAGCACCGCACCCACAATACCAAGGACGGTTTCTGTGATGAAGCCTTCACTGCCACCCATGAGGCGCTTCGTGACGAAGCCGGCGATAGCGCCAAGGACGATCCAGGCAAGCCAGTTCTGACCACCAGCGAGTAAGGTAACTTCAGCGAGCGTCGACATGTGATTTCTCCTTCTAGGTTCTCTCTCTTGATGACGAAGACGACTGTGTCCTCGTCTGCCTTCCCCTCTGTTGCAAGTGGGGTGCCAATGCTGTAGCTGACCTTTATCAGTCCGCATGTGACGGGTATGGTATACTGTGACGCGTTGATGTTGCCCGCCGTGCCACTTGGTCGCCCAACGTCGTGCCTGAGGAATGAAACCATGGATGTCTACCTCTCGACCCACACCATCGCGGCCCGCCTGGGCGTCCACGAAGAGACGGTGCGCCGCTGGCTGCGTGCGGGCGAATTGCAGGGGGTGCCGCTGGGACGCGCGGGGTATCGCGTCAGCGAGGCCGAGCTGCAACGATTTTTGGCGGGCCGCCAGCACGCCGTCGCGTCGCCCAGCGCCCAGCCCAGTGAAGCCGCCGCGCAGGAACGCGCGCACCTGCATGCGGCCCTCGCGCGCGAGCAAGCGGCACGCGCCGCCGCCGAGGCCGCCACGCGCCGCACCGAGGCGACCTTTGAGGCCATCACCGATGGCATCTTCATCGTTGATACCCAGTCGCGCATCCCCTTGATCAATCGCGCGGCACGGGCCATGCTGTGCGTGCCCGATGACGCCCCGGCCCAGTACCCAACCATCCCACCCTTTGAGTTGCTGCATGCAGATGGCACGGTCATCCCGCGTGAAGGGTGGCCGCAGGTGCGGCTTTTCGCCGGGGAGGTGATGCATCCCCAGAACGCGATGGATATGCTGCTGCGCACGGTGGATGGCCGCGTGCGCCAAATCAACATCACCGGGGCACCACTGCGCGACGCGCAGGGGGACATCACGGGGGTGGTCGTGGTCTGCCGCGATGTCACCGAGCGCCGCCAACTGGAACAGCGCACCGTGACCTCCCTAGCGGCGCTCTTGACCATGGCCGAGCAGATGACCCTGCTGCCCAGCGCCGCCACCGCCCCCGAGCGCAACGAAGACGCCCTGGCGCAACGACTCGTCGAACTGCTGCGCCAGGTGCTGGGGTGCCAGCGCGCCAGCCTGACGGTCATGCATCCCATGACGGGGGCATTCCGCTCGGCGGCGGTGGCGGGCATCACCGCCGCCGAGGAACGTGCCTGGCGCGACCGACGCCCCGGCGCGGTGCTGCGCGACTACCTGGCCGACCCCGACCTGGATGCCCGGCTGCGCGCTGAGGGAGCCGCCATACTGGACCTGACCCAGCCGCCCTGGAACGCCAAGCCCGCGCCCTACGGCATCCAAACGTTGCTGTTGGTCGTGTTGGGGGTCGAGGGCCGCACGGTGGGCATCTTGGCGCTCGACCATGACGGCACCGCCCACCAATTCACCCCAGATGAGGTGACGCTGGCCAAGGCGGTGGGCAAGCTGGCCGCGCTCGTGCTGGAACGCGAACGGTTGCTGCACGAACGCGCCGCCGCCCTGACCGGCGAAGCCGCCATGCGTGCCGCCAATCAGCGTATGGACGACTTCCTCAGCATCGCCAGCCATGAACTGCGGACCCCCATGACGACGATCAAGATGTCGCTGCAATTGCTGAGCCGCCGCGTGGCGCGGCTCGCCCCCGTGCTGGCGAGCGCCGCCCCCGAGCACGCGACGGGCATCAGCGAGATGGCGCATCTGCTCGAACGAGCCGAGGGCCAGGCCGACCGCCAGACGCGCCTGTTGGGCGACCTGCTCGATGCTACGCGCATCCAGTCAGGCAAGATGACCTATCGCTTCGACGCGTGCGACCTGGCGGCGCTGCTGCGCGACGGCGTGGCCGAGGCGGCCAATCTGGACCCACGTCGCCGCATCACCCTCATGGGCGATGCCGACCCATGCATGGTGGAAGCCGACGCAGACCGCATCCGGCAGGTGATCATGAACTACCTGACCAATGCCCTCAAATATAGCGCCACCGACGCCCCGGTGGCGGTCTGCCTGGAACGCGTCGGCTCGCTGGCCCGCGTCAGCGTGCGGGACCACGGACGCGGCCTCTCGCCCGAGGCCCAGGCGCACATTTGGGAACGCTTTTACCGTGCGCCCGACGGGCGCGGCGAGGACACCGCCGTTGAGGGCCTGGGGCTGGGCCTTTTCATCTGCCGCACCATCGTCGCGGCGCACCACGGCGAGGTCGGCGTGCAGAGCGCCGAGGGCGTCGGCTCGACCTTCTGGTTCACGCTGCCGCTGGCGGTGACGGCGTGACCATCAGGGAGCCTCATCACGAGGTCGGCGTCGCCGTTGGCGTGCTCAGCCCCCATTCAGAGATGTTCCACGCATTGCCGAAACTATTGGGATTCGGGAAATAGTTCATCAGCCGCTCGTCCACGAGGGCGATGTTATTGAGAAACATCAAAGGCAGCACCGCGTCCTCAGATGCGATGCGTGCAAAGATGCGGTGCAGAGTGTCGCTGCGCGCGTTGACATCCAACTCGCCACGCTGAGTGTCGAGGAGGGCGTCGATGGTCACATCGTTCACCCCGCTCACGTTCTGCCCTGATGGCTGTGCAGCCGATGGCGTGTGGGTGCCCTGAAATGTGCTCGCAACCTGATCGGTGTTGATGCTATCGGGGAAATCGGTGAGCGCCATATCATAAGTGCCACGGGCGAGCGTCCCTTTCTGGTTCCACAGTCCAGCGAGATGCGGGTCCACGACCGTCTTGATCGCGATCTTCAGGTTGTCATGCCAGTTCGTCGTCAACGATCGCAACAAGATCGCACGCGTGGCATCGATTCCAGCAACGAAGAGGGTCAACGTCACTGGGTGTGTGGAATGGGGATAGTAGAGCACGCCATCGCTGAGCCGAAAGCCCCTCTGTTGCATTAACGCGAGGGCATCAGCAGGGTTATATGGGGGATAGGTGGCGAAGGAACCTACATGGGCATATTCTAGGGTACTGGGAAGTTGTGCTGTACAATCACCATCCGACAACTTGCGGAAATAAGTACACCGATCGAGCGCCTCGAAGAAGGCATGCCGAACGTGAGCATCGCTAAAGATCGACATGCCACCATCGTCTTGCGCGTTGGGCGCGGCAGTCCGCTGATTCAATAGCAAGCCCGTCGTACCATTTGATAGTGTCACGTAAGTTTCGATGTTTGATGCTGATCCCCTAATTTTGGGAAGGTCGCCACGGGTGAGGCCATCCGCCTCGGTATATTGGCCAGATTGAAACGCCCGAATCAATGCATCCGTGCTGGCGGCGGTCCGAAAGACAAGGCGGTCGAGTACCGTCGAGGGGAAATAATTGGAGTAATACGCGGGGTTCGCCACCATGGTGATCTCAGTCGGCGTGTCCCCAGAATACGTCTGCACCTGATAGGCCCCAGGGACAATCGGATGCGTGTGGAACGCCGTGTCCCCTAAGATCCGCTGAAACTGTGCCGGGTCATAGCAGGCAGAGAGGTCGTGCGCCGAAACCACACGGCACTGCTCAAAGAGCCGCCAGGCTCCCCCGCCAGAGTACACGTGCAGCGGCGGCGTGAGATGCGCTAGATACGACGCATAGCCAGTTGGCAGCCCCTGGCCATCAACCATATGCCAATCGTAACGGAGCGTCTGCGTGTCAATTTTCGTGAGGGTCGCGGTGTCATAGGGGTAGGGTGCCCCACCGACAGCGGGGTCCTCGAGCACCGCGTAATAAAAGAGATAATCGTCGGCGGTGATGGGCGTGCCATCGCTCCACCGCGACCGCGCGTCGAGATGGATGGTCGTGGAGCGGCCATCTTTGCTTTCGTCGCCATTCGCCAGGTTGGGAACGCGGGTGCATTCGCTCACCATCCAGCGCGCTTCGCCAAGGTCCACATCGGCATGCTCAGTAAGACAGCTATCCCAGGTAGCCGCTACGACATCATGCGTGGCCCGCGATGGGTCCAGCAACAGATCGACGATATTGGCACCACGCGGTGACTGCGTGGTGCCATAGACGACGGTTCCCCCAGCCGGTGGACGGTGATAGCGATAGAATGGCCCATTACAAAAACCATTGCAGCGGAAAGTTGTCGTTGTGTGTTGAGGTGTAAGCAAGAGCACAAGACAACTCGCCACCACCAAAACAAGTACCAGGACAAAGATCCAGATGTGTTGGCGCTGTTGCGGCAATTCACGCATAGACGGCAGCATAACAAACTCCCCAAAATAGCAAGGCGAACAATCAGCGATCTTCCCCCTTACTACGCTGGGTGGTACGCAAAACTCACGGTCGAAGGAACAACCCACCTATCCGCAGCGCACCGCTAGCTGACCTTGGGCAGCAGGTAGTCGATGGCCCCTTCCTCGATGGGGACGATGCGGTGCTCGCGCCGCGACAGTTGCCAGATGTAGCCCATGATGGCCAGGTAACGTGTATAGTCGAGCGGCTGATCGGGCGTGTAGGCGTGCAGCAACGCCACCAAGGGATCGTGGTAGCGCATGCGCCAATCTTCGGCGGCGGCGACGAGGCCCACATCGTATCCCGCCTGCTCGCTCATCAGCCACTTATGGCCGATCATCAGGTCATAGACGCGGCGGGCATAGGCTTGGGGAATCCACACGCCGATGAGGTCGCGCAGTTGTTCGCGGTACCAGCGCGGGCGCAGGGTGGCCTCGACCCCGGCACGGCCCGCGCGCAGGGCCAGCGACCCCAGCCCCAGCACGCCGCCGCTCAGCCGTTCCAGCGCGGAATCCGTATCTGGGGCGAGTTGGCGGCGACGCGGCGTGCGCCAGAGGTCCGCGTAGGTTTGGCGAAAGAAGGTCGTGTCGTCTTCGTCCAGCACCGTCGCGTCCTCGGGCATCTCGCGGGCAATGCGGATGTCTTCGCTCTGCCATTCCAGCGATTCCACGAAGAAATCGACATCGGCGGCGCGCAGGGCGTCGCTGAGCGGCGCGGGAAAGAGCTGCACCGTCTCGGCGTCGGCCAGCACGGCCAGCAGGCGACGGCGGCTGAGGTCCACCAGCACGTTCGCCAGCGACGGATCGCCCCAGTACACTCCCGCGCTGTGCAGCAGCACCAGCAGCCGCGCGATGGCGATCAGCAAAATCCGCTTGTTGTCGTCGGTGAAGGGATATTGATAAAGCAATGAATGCGGCAGCACGCGCGTCGCCAACTGGGTGATGCAATAGCCCGCGTCGCCCGATTCATATTGCGCGATGCCCCCGACCGTGCCAGCGGGGATGGCCTCGCCCGCCACGACGATGTCGCCAACGGGCACCAGCGACGGCACCCCGCGCCGCGCGATCTCGTGGTAACTGGCGATCTCTTGGGCGGCGGCGGCGGGGCTGGTTTCCTTGATGGCATATTTGCGGGTGCCCGCGCGCACAAAGATGACGGGGTGGCGTGACATGCCGCGCCGCTGATTGATGACATCGACCCCATACTGGGGGTCTTCCCATGCTTCCAGCGGCACGCCCCACGGCAGCCCCTGGAGCGCCAGCCAATCGGCCTGGCTGACGTGCACCGCGCGAATGGCGGGATGGCGCATTGCTTCTGGTCGCATACAGGTGAACCTCTTCCCCCAAGTGGTGCCCCAATGCCAAACATGAACCCGCGCTGTTCACCGTTCCAAGACGAAGCGGCGGGTGCATCCGTTACGTATGACTGTCCGTGCTGCTATACTGAGCGCGATGGATACGTATACCTTGACCACAACGACCGGGCGCTGGCTGCGCGCGGGGCATCGCTGGCTGCTGGCGCTGCCGGGCCGCGTGTGGCTCGTCGCGGGGGCATGCTGCGCGCTGAATCTGGCCAGCGACCTGGGCAACAGCTTCGGCGGCACGCCCCACTTCGGCGGTCCCCTGGTGGCGGTGGCGACATTGCTCGCCTTCG
Organism: Ktedonobacterales bacterium; assembly: GCA_038234855.1. Lineage (GTDB taxonomy): Bacteria > Chloroflexota > Ktedonobacteria > Ktedonobacterales > JACDGC01 > JACDGC01. The sequence goes on from JBBQSR010000131.1 coordinate 8,602, forward strand.
CGGCGTTTTTCGCGCTGGCCCTCTGGGCGCTGGCTGCCGACCCCGCCGCCCACCTGGGGGCGCGCTGGCGCTGGCTGGCCGCGCCGCGCGTGCGACCCTTTGTGGTCTTTCCGCTGCTGGCGTTGGCGCTGTGGACGGGGGTGCAAGCGGTCGTCGTCGTGACGCACCTGCCCCGCGCGCTCGCCAGCCCCAGCCACTATGGCAGCGACGAGATGTATTA
>JBBQSR010000132.1:0-8740 GCA_038234855.1 Ktedonobacterales bacterium
GCGCCAGCTTGGTGATGCGGCGGCGCGGCAGCGGCGTCACCATCGGCCCGATGCGGATTCGCTCCGTCGCCAGGGCAATAGCCGTTAGCGCGATCCACGGATCGGCGGTTGGCAGCGAATCAAAGAGTACATGGTCCCACAGGAAAAAGCCATCCCAGCCCGCATCCTCCGCCTGCCGCGCAAGGTCCGCCAGGGTGCGCGGCTGGAACGTCTCGCCAAAGTTGGGAATCGAAAGCCCGTATCGCATGATGGTTGCATCATCCTTTCACTCGTGGCACGGTCGCCACGCTCAGTGTACGATGCGATGGTGCCAGCGCGTGTCAGGAATGCGTGTCATCAGGGCTTCATTTGTCTTTCAGATACTCAACCGTGGCGGCATGCTCGTGGAGCACGTCTTCTAGAGCCTCTTCAAAGGTTGTTTGGTCCGTATTCTTCACCACCACTTCGTCACCTTCCTGCAATCCTTGTCTTTGGACGACATCAGGTGATAAGACGATCACCAGATCCTGTCCAATGCGTTGTATCTGCATGAGGTACCTTCTTTCTTGACTACGGAAGTGCTAACAACCGTACTCTTAACCAAGCCGCAAATGATTCTACTGTGGTTTGATGGCTAACAAGAGCAAACACCTGTCGCCCAAGTTCATCATCGTGAGGATCGGGCGTATAGCGAACGGTGTAGCCATTGAGGCGCGAAAAGAGCGGTCCAGCCGCTGTAGCCGTTCCTTTGTTTCCGTCGATGAATGCATGAATTTGCGCGATCCCAGCAATAAGTACGGCGGCTTATTCGGCTAGGTCAGCTTGCTGATAATGGGCAACAGCCCATGGTCGTTGATACCATCGAGCATGGCCGTCTTCATGAAACCCAAAGCAACGAAGACTTACCCGCAAATATCCAGCAGCGACTGGGGCGCATGCGGCTCATTCAATCAATAATTGCGCTCCTTGGCGTTTTACTACTCATAGCATTAGCGTTCATATTCACCCGTTGAGCAAAAGAAACGGATCACCGACACGGTGCGAAGATGCTGTAGGCAAAAATGGGTGGATGGCCTGCGCCTCCTGACACTGGTTCTATGGTATAGTAGCCAAGAACATCAACAAGAAGAGAGGCCATTCTATGTACCCTGATAACTTACATGGTAGTGCATACACCAACGCTCCACCAGACTCACGTGCAATGATTGGTGACGCCGTCGCTCAGGATCATCGCCGCGATGTTCAAAGCACCGAGGGATTACCCCAGGACATCCAACGTCGCATATGGCGTTTGCGCATCACCCAGTCGTTGATGCTGATGTTAGGACTTGTGTTACTTACATTGCTGCTCTTCTTATTCAGGCGTTAGGCAAAGGGAGCGCATCGGCCTTTGAAGAAAATTCCTGATTTTGTGATATGATCCTTCTCGATCATGACTACCCACGACACCACCACAACTGAATCACTCGCACCCGATGAGCGGTACCAGGTCATCGTCGTTGGCGCGGGGCACGCGGGCTGCGAGGCCGCGCTGGCGGCAGCGCGGATGGGCTGCCGTACCCTGCTCATCACCATGAACCTCGATAGCGTCGCGCTGATGCCCTGCAACCCCTCGATGGGCGGGCCAGCGAAGGGCCACCTGATCCGCGAGATCGACGCGCTGGGCGGCGAGATTGGCCGTTGCACCGATGCGACATTCATCCAGATTCGCATGCTCAACACGGGCAAGGGTCCGGCGGTGCAGGCGTTGCGCGCGCAATGCGACAAGCACGCCTATCGCCTGACGATGAAATGGGCGCTGGAAGCGCAGCCCAACCTGACGCTGCGCCAGGGCACGGTGAATGGCCTCATCAGCGACCCCACACCGGGGCCAGATGGTCGCCCGCGCGTGCGTGGCGTCATCAGCGGCACACGGCGCTTCCTGGCTGACGCGGTGGTGCTGACGACCGGCACCTTCATCAATGGGCGGCTGATCGTCGGTGACACGACCACGCCGGGGGGGCGCGCCGGGGAGCCGCCCGCGCTGGGCCTCAGCGACGACCTGCGCACCATGGGCATGACGGTGAAGCGGCTGAAGACCGGCACCCCGCCTCGTGTCGATGCCCGCACGATTGACTTCAGCCAGACGGTCGTGCAGCCGGGCAGCCCCATCCCCTATCGCTTTTCGTTCGATGCCGAGCCGCCGCAGATCACCCTGCCGCCGGGGCCGCCCGCCGCGATCTATCCCATCCCAGACGAGGCGCGGACGGCGTGGCGGGCGCAGTTGCCGTGCTACCTCGTCCACACCAGCGAGGCGACACACGCCATCATCCGCGCGAATCTCCATCGGTCGCCGCTCTATACGGGCGTCATCCAAGGGGTCGGGCCGCGCTATTGCCCCTCCATCGAGGATAAGGTCGTGCGGTTCGCCGACAAGCCGACGCATCAGATCTTTTTGGAGCCGGAGGGCTGGCGCACTGGCGAGGTCTATGTGCAGGGGATGAACACCAGCTTGCCCGAGGATGTGCAGCTCGCCATGCTGCGGTCCATCCCCGCGCTGGCGCGTGCCGAGATCATGCGCGTCGGCTACGCGGTGGAGTACGACTTCGTACCGCCCGATCAGGTGGTGCGCACGTTGGAGACGAAGCGTATCGCGGGCCTCTTCCTGGCGGGGCAGATCAATGGCACGTCGGGCTATGAAGAGGCGGCGGCGCAGGGCCTGATCGCGGGCATTAATGCCGCGTGCGGCGTGCAGGGGCGCGATCCCTTCATCTTGCGGCGCGACGAAGCGTACATCGGCGTGTTGATCGATGATCTGACGACCCAAAACATCACCGAGCCGTATCGGCTGCATACCTCGCGTGCCGAGCATCGGCTGCTGCTGCGCCAAGACGCCGCCGACCTGCGGCTGACCGCCCGCGCGTATGACCTGGGCCTGGTCGGCGCGGACCGCATGGCATCGGTCGAGCGCAAGCGCCACCTCGCCGCCGCCGCGCTAGAGGCGCTGGAGCGCACGACCTTCACGCCCTCCACGCCCTTCGTCGCGCGGATGGCCGAACTGGGGCTGGCGTCATTCGGGCAAAAGATGACGGCGACCGAACTGCTGCGCCGCCCCGAAGCCTCGTGGGCACAACTCGCCACCCTGGCGGCAGAGGCGGGCGCGCCATTGCCCGACCTGGACCCTAGCACCCAGGAAGAGGTCGAGGTGCGCGTCAAATTCGCGGGCTTCATCCAACGCCAAGAGCGCGCCGTCACGCGTACCGCGCGGCTGGAATCATTGCCCGTGCCCATCGACCTGGACTATAGCGCCGTCGCGGGGCTACGTGCCCAGGCGCGGCAGCGGCTCGCCCAGGTACGCCCCCTCACCCTCGGCCAGGTGGGCCGCGTAGAGGGCGTCACCCCGGCGGATGTCGCCGCGCTGCTGCTGTGGCTGCAACGCACGACGCCCCACAGCACGCATGCGTCCCGTTCAGCTTGACAGGTTTCATGCCGATATCTATAGTGAAATGGTCGTTTTCACTGCTTGTCGCGTTATGAAAGGATTTACCCGCTGATGATACCTTCTACGTCGTATCGTTCCCAGGTGGGCCGACCGCCGCCCAATGCCACCCCCGGTGGCCCCTTTGGCTGGTGGACGCGGCTCAGCGTCCCGCCCGCTGAATCGTTCGATATGCGCAACCGTGCCGAGCGCGAGCTGTACCGTCGCGCGCAACTGGCGAGTGCGGTCATCCCCGTCCTGATCTTGTTGGGCTTCTTCAATCTGCGTGCCGCCATCGAGAACACGCCCACGCTGATTGGCGTCTCGTTGCTCTTCCTCAACAGCATCATCGCCATTTTCCTGAATCGCGCGCGGCTGATCACGGTTGCGGGCATCTTGCTGGTCGGCTCGCTCTTGCTGACCCTGACGGCGTCGGCGGCCACCGTCCCCGAGGGGCTGAGCTTGATCTGGCTGCCGATCTTTCAGATCATGGGCATCGCCGTCGCCATCTCGGGGCTGCTGCTGCCCCGCTGGGCGACCTTTGTGACGGCAGGGGTCACGACAGCACTGTCCTTCAGCATCATCCTGTTCGAGCCGCACGCGCCCGATCTGCAAGCGACCATCGACCGCTTCGGCTATACGCCCATCTTGCCGCGCATCGCCGCCGAGCAGTGGGTGATCGCCATCCTCGTCTTTTTGCTGGCACGCAGCATCGAGCGCGCCATCGACCGCGCCGACCGCGCCGAGGATCTGGGCCGCGCCGAGGCCATGGTGGCCGAGCAAGCGCGTTACATCGCCGACCAAAACGCCCGTTTAGAATTCGGCATCCAGCAATTGCTGGAAACGCATCGGCGGCTGGCGGTGGGCGACTTCAATGTGCGGACTCCGACGCAGCAAGACAATGAACTGTGGCAGATCGGCGTCTCGCTCAATAACCTCATCAACCGCTTTGGTCGCATGGCCTCCACTGAACGTCGCCTCGTCGAAACCGAGGATGCCCTCAACCGCCTAGCCGCGCAGATCGAGACAGCGCGGCTAGGCGGCAGCCCGACATGGCCCATGCCCAGCGGCACGGCGGCGGATCAGGTGCTGCGGGCGCTGGGCGTGCTGACGCCCCAGCAGTGGAGCACGCCACGCCCCAACACCCCCTCTGGCCAGTCTTGGAGCGCGCCCACCCCCATGAACCCGCCCTCCCAGCCCTGGAACGGCACACCCCCCGCGCGCCCTGACGGTTTCGGCGGACCCAACCAGTCTGCCAGTCCTCACCCAGAGCCACCCTGGGGCACCGGCCACCGCGAGTGATGGGCGAAGCATGGCAGCGCGTGGCAGGTAGCGCCGGAAGGTCCCCTCCCTAGCGCTGCCTGCCACGCGCGATATCGTGTGTGATGACCCCGCGTCCCCTGCCCCCTAGCGCGCGACGGGCACGCGCTGGCGTGATTCGTCGACCAACATCGGCACCTTGAAGGCTCCCGCGCTCAACGCGCCGGGGGCCAGCACCTCGATCTCGGGCGGCGGCAATTCGCCGTCATCAAAGAGATAGGCAAGTTGGCCAGATTGCCGCAGGGCGGCCATCATGTTCGCGCGCACGGCGTCGTTCATGTCGTGCGGAGCCTCGACGCGTGCCACGAGCAGATGCCGCCCATCGGCGGCCTGGCGACGCGCCAACTGCAAGACCGCGACCGGGGTGCCCAGCCGCGCCAGATGCGCCTGCATCGCCGCGACATCTTCATAGCCGATCTTCGCGTCACCGATGATCAAGCCATTCGCGCGGGTGATGCCGTCGAACCAGGTGCCGAAGCGCAGAAACGCCCCCATATACAGGCTCTCGGCGTCCCATCCCGCCGTGGGGAGGGCCAGGCCCAGGTCGTGCCACAAATCCCCATTCGCCGCGAAGCTGCCGAGGGCACGCGCCTCGTCGCCGATGCGATAGCGGACGATGGGCGTGCCGCTGTGCAGCAGACTCGTCAGCGCCACCGTGCCGCGCGCCCCAGGGGCCACGGGGCGGTCGTGGTCATCGAGCACCTCGACCAGATAGCGATCCAAGATGCTGCTATACGGTGAGCCGGTGCGCAACTGCGCCCCCACGACGCCCCCCTCGCTGACGGCGTAGACATTTAGCATCTCGCGCAAGCCCAGTTGGTCGATGACGATGGCGCGGTCCTCGTCGCTCTGCACGCCGCCGCCACACAGTACGACCTCCAGCGGCGACCCGCACATATCGCGTGGGCTGCGTGCCACCAGTTGCCGATAGAAGTGCGGCGACGAGAAGGACCACTGTGCCTGGGCCAGCCGTTCCGCGTGGGCGTCTAGGCTGTCTTGCGTGCTGCCGAGCGTGTGCAGCGCGGGCGCGGCCCGCTGCAAAGACGAGAACGCGGTGAAGGTCGCTGACGCGCGCTGGTCCGCCGAGTCGTCGCGCAGGAAGTGGGCGACGAAATAGCCCGGCGCGGTCAGCGGATCGATGCCATTCATCAGCAGCAGCCAGATGGCCGTCTCGCCAGCGAAGGGCCAGATCGACTGCCGTGCCAACGCGGTATACGCCCGCTGGCCCGAGGTCGTGCCGCTGCTGGCCGGGTTCGCCCCGACCTCATCAGCGGTGACGCACGGCTGCCGCAGGTAGTCGCCCGCCGTCAGCAAGGCTTTATCGACCACGGGCAGTTGCGCCAAGATGTCGCTCAGGGGCATCGCCGCTGGAATGGGCACGAGCTGCGGCACGGGATTCGTGGCAGTGCGCCGCGCGAAGAAGCGCCCAAAGCGCCCGCCTGCCGCCGTTGGCTCGCCCCACGCGACGCCGTGGCGCTGCACCACCTGACGATAGGTTGCGTTGTACGGATTATAGTAGTGATGCGAAAGATGGCGAATGAAGGCCGCGCGCTGTCGGGCCGCGAATTCATGCGGCGTCAACGCAGCATAGCCGAGCAGGCTGTGTCGTGCGGCATGCACGCGCGCCGTCCATGCAGCGGTGACGCGCGGTGGGGAAATCGATGGCGATGCCATGGGTGCTGACCTCTTCCGAATGGCGCACTGTTACCGCGAAGGTTACGAACACCGGAGCATCGTAACAGGATGCCAATCCCCTGTCAATATGGCCGCTTCATGGCATTGGTGGCGGTGTACCCCGCCCATCTTGGCTAGCAACAGTCCTGTTTCGGAGGTTTCGCGGGTCGATCATGCTATAGTGGCATCCTCAGTATGGGATTTTTTTGAGGACGGAACACGCATGACCACATCAGCCATCGACGCGCTCCCGGTAGATTTCGCGGCGGACCTGCCGCGCGAGGATCTGGCACGCCAGATCGGCGTCAAACTGGGCATCAAGCCCACGCAGGTGCTGCGAACCATCGAACTGCTGGACGACAAGAACACCATCCCCTTCATCGCGCGCTATCGCAAAGAGGTGACGGGCAGCCTGGACGAAGTGCAGCTTCAAGATATCGAGGATGCCGCAGCGTCGCTGCGTGCCCTGCACGACCGCAAGGGCGACGTGCTGCGGCTCATCAACGAGCAAGGCAAACTGACCCCCGAGCTTGCCCAGGCCATCGCCGCCGCCAAGACGATGCAAGCGGTCGATGACCTCTACCTGCCCTACCGCCAGAAGCGCAAGACCCGCGCGAGTGTCGCCCGTGAACGCGGCCTGGGACCGCTCGCCGAGCAGATCATCACCCAGGCGCGCGTCGCTGGGGCCAAGGGCCAGGCCGCGCTCGAGGCCGCCGGTGCCGCCTACATCGACGCCGAGAAGGGCTTGCCCTCGTTGGTCGAGGTGCTGGCCGGGGCGCGCGACATCGTCGCTGAAACGATCAGCGAGGACGCGACGGTGCGCGGAACGGTGCGGCAGGCGTTCTTTCGCGAGGGCGGCATGCGGGCACGGCTGGCGTGCAGCCAAGAGGAATTGGCCGAGAAAGACCCCAAGGGCGTCTACCAACTGTACTACGATTTCAGTGAACCGCTGACGAAGCTGGCCCCACACCGCCTCCTCGCCATCAACCGCGCCGAACGCGAGGACGTGCTGCGCGTCAGCGTGGAGGTCGAGCCAGAGCGCGCCCTGCCTATCCTCTTCGCACGCTATCCGCTGGATAGCGCCTCGCCGTTCTCCACCGAGCTTGCCGCCGCCGCCGCCGATGGCTACAAACGGCTGCTGGCCCCCTCCATCGAGCGTGAGGTACGCGCCGAGATCACCCAACAAGCCGAGGAGCACGCCATCGGCATCTTCGCCACGAATGTGCGCAACCTGCTGTTGCAGCCACCCCTGCGCGGCTATCGCATCCTGGGCATCGATCCGGGCTTTCGCACCGGATGCAAGATCTCGATCATCGACGAGACGGGCAAGTATCTGGAAGGCTCGACCATCTTCCCTCATCCGCCGCAGCGCGACTGGGAGGCGGCGAAGCGGTCGCTGATGGTGCTGTGTGCCAAGCACCACATCAACGCCATCGCCATCGGCAACGGCACCGCCTCGCGCGAAACCGAGACGCTGGCCGCCGAAACCATCCGCGAGATGGCGGCGAAGGGCGTCAAGGATGTGCCAGGCTATATGATCGTCAGCGAGGCGGGCGCGTCGGTCTATAGCGCCAGCGAGGTCGCCCGTCAGGAATTTCCCACGCTGGAGGCGACGCAGCGCGGCGGCATCTCTATCGCGCGGCGGCTGCTGGACCCGCTGGCCGAACTGGTGAAGATCGATCCGAAGGCCATCGGCGTGGGCTTGTACCAGCACGACGTGGATCAGCGCGAACTGGGCAAAGAGCTAGAGCGTGTCGTCACCTCGTGCGTCAACTTCGCCGGTGTGGATGTCAACGCCGCCTCCGCGCCGTTGCTGCGCCACGTGTCCGGCGTCAACACGCGCGTGGCCGAGGCCATCGTGACGTATCGCGAGGAACACGGTCCCTTCACCACGCGCACGGCCCTGAAGAAGGTGCCAGGGCTGGGGCCAGCGGCCTTCGTGCAAGCGGCGGGCTTCCTGAAGATCCCCAATGGGACCGAGATGCTGGATATGACCTTCATCCACCCCGAAAGCTACGCGGCGGTGCGGCAACTGCTGACCCTGCTCCCCGGCGAAGGACGGCTGCCCGAGCGGGTGAAGCTGTGGCGCTCGGTCAACGAACTGCAATCCAAGCACAAGGGCAAGGGCACCGACCCGCTGGCGGATCTCGCCGCACAGCTTGGCATCGGCGTGCCGACGCTCAGCGACATCCTCGACAACCTCGAAAAGCCCGGCCTGGACCCGCGCGAGGGGCTGGATGCGCCGATCCTGCGCCACGACGTGTTGTCGCTGGATGACCTGCACGAGGGGATGACGCTGCAAGGCACCGT
>JBBQSR010000133.1:0-8729 GCA_038234855.1 Ktedonobacterales bacterium
CTCGGCGAAGTGGCGGTGCTCGTGAGCGCGGCGGGCACGCGGCATGGCATCATACACCACGTCGCGCGTCATGGGGTGGCGAAAGAGGTAACGCGGTTCGTCGGCGCGCACGGCATCATCCCCGGCGAGTTCGGCAGTGGCGGGGGTGAGCAGATCCTTGGCGATCAACCCCGCAATGCCCACCTCAAGTTGGGGCCAGGTCAAATGATCGGCGATGCCCATCAGCGCGCTCGGCCAAAAGGTGCGCCCGATGACCGAGGCATGGCGCAAGATGTCGCGCTCCTCCGCCGAGAGCAGGCCGATGCGCGCCGCCAGCACCCCTTGCACCGTGTCGGGGATGGCGACATCCGTGGCCTCGCGCGTGTCGGCCCAGTCCGGTGCGACGCGCCAGCGCCCATCTTCCTGGCGGATCACCTGCCGGTCGATCAGCATGCGCACGATCTCTTCGATGAAGAAGGGGTTGCCCTCGGCGCGTTGCAAGATGTTGTTGCGCAGTTCAGCGGGCAGCGAATCGCCCGCCAGCAGCGCGGCCACCAGCATGCCGCTCTCGTCGGGCAGCAGCGGCTCCAGCGCGATGGCGACGAAGTTGCCCCGGCTGGCCCCCCATTCGGGCCGTCGCCCCACCAATTCGGGCCGCGCGGTGCAGAGGAAGAAGAGCGGCGCGCCATTCGCCCGCCGCGCGATGGCCTCGATCAGGTCGAGCAGGGCGTCATCTGCCCAGTGGGCATCATCGATCATGATGATCAGCGGCGCGCGGGCGGCCAACGCCTCGAAGAAGATGCGCCAGGCATTCGTGATCTCGTTTTGCGCGGTGCGGCGGTCAGCGGCGACGCCAGCGGGCTTTTCCAGCGTCTCTAGGCCGATGGTGTAGGCCAGGTAACGCGCGACCTCCGCTGGGTCTTCGCGCCGCCCGGCGACCGCGAGTGCCTCGGCGACGCGCTGCTGGATCTGCACGCGCGCCTCATCCGCCGGGGTGGCGGGGGTGATGGCGCAATAGTCGCGCAGCATCTCGGCCAGCGGCCAAAAGGCGATGCCCTCGCCATAGAGCGCGCAGCGACCCACCAGCGCCTGTGCCGCCAGGGTGTCGCCCGTCGCCAGGGTGATGAATTCGCGGGCGAGGCGCGTCTTGCCGACGCCTGGCATGCCCAGCAGCGTGACGACGCGCGGGCGGCGGTTTTGCAGCGTGCGCAGATAGACCGATTCGACCAGCCGCATCTCGGCGTCGCGGCCAATGAGGGGCGCGCGGGGTTGTTCCAGGCTGCGGGCGCGGGCGAGGGGGACGGGGTTGATATCGGTCATCCGCAGCGCCTGCCAGACGTGGATCGGGCGCGGCTTGCCCTTCAGTTCGGTCGGGGGCAGGGCCAGGTAATCCGCCGCGCCCTGCGTGTCGCGGTAGGTGCGCGGACCCACCAGCACGGTGCCCGGCTCGGCCACCTGTTGCAGCCGCGCCGCCACGTTGACCGGATCGCCCGTGATGAGGAAGTCGCGCCCGTCGGCGGGTCCGGTGGCGGCGACGACCTCACCCGTGTTGATGCCGATGCGCATCACCAGTTCCGGCGCGCTGGGGTCGAATTCGCGCCGCTCGGCGTTGAAGCGCGCCAGGGCGATCTGCATGTCGAGTCCGGCGCGGACGGCACGCACGGGGTCGTCCTCGTGCACATGGGGCAGCCCAAAGACGCCCATCACCGCGTCGCCGATGAACTTTTCGACGATGCCCCCATGCCGATGGATCCACTCGGCCATCAGGGTAAAGTAGCGGCCCAGCAGGTCGCGCAACTCCTCAGCATCGGTCACGTCGGCGAGGGTGGTTGAGTTGGCGAGGTCGGCGAAAAGGATGGTGACGACGCGGCGCTCCTCGTTGCCGCCTTCCTCGGTCGGCAGCAGTGGCGGCGTCGTTAGCGTCCCGGTGATGGTCAGCCGATGCCCACAGTTGTTGCAGAAGCGCGACCCGGCTGGATTCGGCGTGCCACAGTTGGGGCAGATGATGTCGAGTCCGCCCCGCTCCACGGTGCCACGCCCGCCCACCCGTCGATTGAACCACCGCATACGCGCTCGCCTCCCCCGCTGAATCACATCCTTAGTTATATCATGGCCACCTTTCTCCGTGTCGTGATGACGATGCACGATGGGCTTGAAAAATGGCGATGAAAAGCATAGAATGGGGACCAACGCGAAGAAAGAGGGCGGACGATGGCCTACGTTGGCAACCTGCGGCAATATCCCCTCACCGAGGTGCTGCGCCTCATCGGCGATGGGCCACGGCGGGGGCGGTTGGTGGTGGAGCGCGGCGGGCTGAGCGCCGAGATCTATTGCGAGAACGGCTACATCTTGCACGTGTGGCGTAACGGCAACGCCATACCCCTCGCGCAGATGTGGCTCAACACCGGCTTCATCGGTCCCATGCAGATGAGCCAGATCGCCAGCCTCAGCGGGCGCGATCCCTTCACCCTGACCGATATGGAGTTTGCCCAGATCGCGGTCGATGGCGGCGTGATCACCGCTGACGCCGTCACGGAGTGGGCGATGAATGACGCAGTGGCGCTGCTGAGCATCTTGCTGACGTGGCGCGACGGCGACTATCGCTTCGAGGACGGCCTCGCGCCGCCCGCGAATCGGCTGCGTTGGCTGCTCTACATCCCCAATGTGCTGGGGGTGACGATGGAGCGCGTCGGCCAGGTGCCCGCGCAGCAGTCCATCGCCCTGGTCACACTGGAGGACGTGCTCGATTTCGCCGACCTCGACCCGACCGATCCGCACCCAGTGCAGGTGACGCGCGACCAATGGCGCGTGCTGACGCGGGTCGACGGCGAAAGCCCGCTGGGGGCCATCGCGCGCGAGTTGGCCTTGACCACCGTCGGGGGCACGGCCAGCGACCCGCAACGCTTCGCCATCGAGGTGCACCGCAGCGAAGAGATCGCGCTGCGCATCGGGGGCGAACTCATCGCGGAGGGGTTGGCCCTGATCGTGGTGCGGTCGGGGGCCGTCTGAGCCGCCAAATGCAGGAGGACACGGATGTCGCCCACCCCAGAGGCATTGCCACGCGAACTGCCCACGAACATCCCTGACGCGCCGCTGTGGATCGGCCAGACGCCCGCGATGCAGCAGGTGGCCCGCTACGTCTTGGCCGTCGCGGCCAGCGAAAAGACCGGCGCGCTGATCCTGGGCGAGCACGGTTCGGGGAAAGAATTGGTGGCGCGCGCGATCCATCAGCACAGTCGGCGGGTGCGGGAACCCTTCTTCCCCATCAACTGTGGTGGGCTACCCCCGCAACTGATCGAGGCGGAACTCTTTGGCTCCGAGCCAGGGGCCTTTACCAACGCGCGGTCGCGGCGCGGCTATGTCGAGCTCGCCAACAACGGCACCCTCTTTTTGGATGAAATCGGCGAATTGCCGCTCGCCTTGCAGCCGACCTTGCTGCGGTTCTTGCAGACGCAACGCTATCGCCGCCTGGGCGGTGAGCGCGAGCTGCCCGCCGATGTGCGCGTGCTGGCGGCCACGCTGCGCGACCTGCACGTGGCCATCGCCGCGGGCCTCTTTCGCCCCGACCTCTTTTATCGGCTGAATGTCGTGGTGATCACCCTGCCCCCCTTGCGGGCGCGGCTGGCTGACCTGCCCGAACTGGTGGGGGCGACGCTGCGCGAGCGCGCGGCGGTGATGAGCCTGCCGCGTGTGCCGCGCTGCGATGCCGCCGTGCTGGCGCTTTTCGCGGCCTATCAGTGGCCGGGCAATCTGCGCGAACTACGCAACATCTTGGAGCACGCCATCATCCTCAGCAAGGGCGGGCTGATCACGCCGCAGCACCTGCCGCCGCAGATCTTGGCCCCGCCCCCCGCGCCCGCCACGGCGGATGCCCTGGCCGGCCAGATCGCCGCGCTGCGCCTGCCCCCCACGGGCGTGGCGCTGCCAGAGCTGGTGCGTCTGCTTGAGGACGGCCTGATCGACCAGGCGCTGCGGCGCACGGCGGCGAACCAGAGCGGCGCGGCACGGCTCCTGGGCCTGACGCGCGACCAACTGCGCCAACGGCTGAAGCGCCAGGGGCACGCGTCATGATGTGCCCTCGGGTGGTGTGAGCGATGCGCCACCGCGATGCCGTGGCCTGTCACCCCCTGACAAAAGTGGTGCCAGTGCGGTATAGTTGATAGAGATCATTCATGGTTTGTCCGTACCCTGTTCGTGGAGCTTCCTGGTGACACAAGATGGAGTAGGCGCGGTGACATCGGTCGAAGTCACCGTCAGCGAGTTCGAAACCATCGCGCGCGATTACGGCAACCTGTTGCTTTCCACCGCGCGGCTGTTGGTAGACGACGAATCGACCGCCGAAGATGTGGTACAATCCAGCCTGGAACTGGCCTGGCGCAACCTGGCGAGTCTGCGTGACCGCAGCGCCATGAAAGCCTGGCTGGTGAAGATCGTGATGAACCAGGCACTGAGCGTGCGCCGCCGCGAGGTGCGCTCCGCGACCTATCTGCGCAACACGGTCCACGCCTATGACGCCGACATCGCGTCCTCCATCGCCGCCGAAGCCTCCTCTACCATGGAACGGCTGCTGGACCTACGCGCGGCCATTCGTGTGCTGCCCATCGAGCAGCGCGCCGTCATCGTGCTGCACTATTATCTGGATATGAGCATCCCTGAGATCGCCTCCATGATGGAGATTTCGCCCAACACCATCAAGAAGCGCCTCGGGGCGGCGCTCCGGCGTCTGCGCGAACTGCTGGGGAAAGATCCCTTCCCCGAGGATGAGGGCGGGGCATCGGGCGTGACGACAAGAATGTTCAAGGGAGCGGATTGACGCGATGCTGGTATCGTACCATCGGCGCATTGGTCACGAGGATGCTATGTCTGAGCGAAACGAATTCGAGCGCGATGTGCGCGAGGCACTACGCGCCGAGGCCGAGGCGGGGCCAGATTACCGCACGGCCCTGCATGCGCGCGTGATGGACCGCGTGTGGGCCGCCACCCATGACCAGCCCGCCGCCCCGCCGCGCCCCGCCGTCCCCCTCCAGCGGATGGCGATGATGGCGTTGGGCGCGGCCATCGTTTTGCTGGCGGCGTTGACCATCATCGCCCTCACCCGCGGGCACTAGGGCAGCGCGCGGCGGACATCGCACGAATGGGATGGTCGGTTTCACCCTTCCGGCTCCCGCGTGGGTCGCCCTAGCGCGCTTGCATCTGGGCGAGGCGGGCGATGTGGTCCTGCCAGGGCGCGGCGTCACGCGGCGTGAACATTTGCGTCGGCTCCCCCTGGGCCAGGGCGCGCACGTCGCCCAGCGTGTGCAGGTCGCCCAGCGCTACCAGTTGCATCAGCGCGTTGCCCAGCGCCGTCGCCTCCACTGGGCCCGCCAGCACGGGCACGCCCAGCGCGTCGGCGAGCCATTGGTTCAGCAGCGCATTGCGCGCCCCGCCGCCTAGGATGTGTAAGCCGTTGATCGGCTGCCCCGTGAGGCGCATGCATTCCGTCAGCACCTGACACGACCTCGCCACCAAGCTTTCGAGGATGCACCGCGTGAACTGGCCGGGGGTGGTAAGGTGCGCCTGCCCATGCTCGGCCAGATACGCATTGATGGTGGCGGGCATGTCGGCGGGTGCCAAGAAACGCGGATCGTCCGGGTCGATGAGCGCCGTAAAGGGTGGGACCCCCTCGGCCAAACTCAGCAGCGTAGGGTAGTCCAGCGGATGCCCCTCCGCTGCCCAGCGGCGCTGGCACTCTTGCAGCAACCATAGCCCCATCACATTCTTGAGGAAGCGCGTGGTGCCAAAGATGCCCCCCTCGTTGGTGAAGTTCGCCGTTAGCGCCGCCTCGGTGAGGACGGGGCGGGCGATCTCTTGCCCCACCAGCGACCACGTGCCCGAACTGATGTAGCCCCAGCCGCCCGGCAGCGCAACGGGCGTCGCGGCGATGGCCGACCCCGTGTCGTGCGTCGCGGGGATGGCGACCCGCGCGTCGCCCAGCATGGCGCGTAGCTCTGGCAAGACCAAGCCCAGCAAGGTCCCCGGCTCTACGACGGGGGGCAAGAGGGCGGTGGGCAGGTGCAGCGCGTCCAGCAGCTCCGTCGCCCATTGCCCGGTGGTGGCATCCCACATCTGGGTGGTGGTCGCGTTGGTGCGCTCGCTCACGCGCTCACCACAGAGCCAGCTATGGAAGAGGTCTGGCAGCAGCAACAGCCGATCCGCCGCCGCGAGCGGGGCGGGCTGCCCGTCGCGCTGCGCGACCAATTGGTAGAGGGTGTTGAAGGGCAGGAACTGGATGCCCGTCTGGCGATAGATGGTGGCGCGGGGCACCGTGGCGCAGACGCGCTCGAGCACGCCATCGGTGCGGTGGTCGCGGTAGTGGTAGGGCATCCCCAGCAGCAAGCCGGTGGCGTCGACCAGGCCATAGTCGACACCCCAGGTATCGACGCCGATGCTGTCGAGAGTGCCAGCCGCCGCCCGCGCCTTGCCCAGGCCGACTAGCACCGCTTCCCACAGCCCCAGCACATTCCAGAACTGGTGGCCGCGTACCGTCACGGGTCGGTTGGGGAAGCGATGCACCTCCTCTAGGGTCACGCGCCGCCCGTCGAAGCGTGCCAACATCACGCGCCCGCTCTCCGCGCCCAGGTCCACCGCCGCCACGTTGCGTGTTGCCATCTCGCTTACTCCCCCCTAGCTCCGTTCCAGACAGGCCATGATCGGCACGACATACAGGTCGTGTGCATAGCCATGGGGGTGATTGATGCCATTTGCCAGGAGCGCCGTCGTGTCGATGCCCGTCGCCGCCATCGCTTGCCAGATCGCGTAGGTATCGGCCAGGGGCACCGCGCGCTCCGCCGCGACCATACGTAGGGCGTCCACATAGGCATCGAGCACGCCTGTGGTTTGCGTCGCAACGCACGCGCGCGCCGTGTCGAGGAACGCCGTGGGTACCCGCTCGGTGAGCTTGGTCGCCATCATGCAGGGCGTCAGCAAGATGACCGCCGAGGTCGGCACGATGCGGTCTAGCGCCGTATGCAAGCTGGCGATGTATGGTGTGAGGCCATCTTGGCCACGTTGCACCGCGTCATTGAGCGCGAAGGCGATGATGGTGAGGTCCGGCGCGTAGCGCAGCACCTCGTCGTCGATGCGGGCAAGTGCCCCGGTCATCGTGTCGCCCGGCACCCCCACATCGATGCCATTAAAGGCGCAGGGGGCGTAGCGATCCGTCAACTCCGCCAGCAGCCGTGCGGGGTAGGCGCGGCGAGCGCGGTCGGGGTCGACCGCCATGCCGCGCGTATTGCTATCCCCCAGGAAAGCGACCGTCACTGCGCGTTGCGTGCCATCGCCTTGACACGCGGCGATGCGCGCATGCAGGTCCACGAGGGTTTTTCCGGTTGCCATCCGACGTGCTCCTAGCGGGGATAGGCGGCGGCGACGCCACCATCCACGTTGATGATGTTGCCCGTGCTTTTCAGCGCGCGGGTCGGCGAGGCGAAAAAGGCCACCGCCTCGGCGATGTCGTCGGGGAAGATGTTGACCCCCAGCGTCGTGCGTTTGCGATAGACCTCATCTAGTTGGTCGGGGGCGACGCCGTAGTTCGCCGCGCGTTGGTCGCGCCACTCGCCCTGCCAGATGCGCGATCCGCTGAGCACCGCGTCGGGGTTGACCGTGTTGACGCGAATGCCGAACTGCCCACCCTCCTCGGCTAGGCAGCGCGCCAGATGCGCCTCCGCCGCCTTCGCCGTGCTGTAGGCCGCCGCGTTCTTGCCCGCCACCAGCGCGTTCTTGCTGGCGACGAAGACCATCTGCCCGCCGCGCCCCTGCTGTTCGAGCAAGCGGAAGCCCTCGCGCGCGACCAGGAAGTAGCCCGTCGCCAGCACGTTCCAGTTGCGGTTCCACTCCGCCAGCGTCGTGTCGGTGATGGCCGCGCTCGATGCCAGCCCAGCATTGTTGATGAGGGTGTCGACGCCGCCAAAGGCCAACGCCGCCGCAGCGAAGGCCGCGCGCACGTCGTCCTCACTGGTGACGTTCATTTGCACGGCCACCGCGCGGCCCGCGCCGAATTCGCTATTCAGCGCGTCGGCGACAGCTTGCGCGCCGGGCAGATCGATGTCGGTCAGCACCAGATGCCCCCCGTCACGGGCGATGCGGCGGCAGATTGCCGAGCCGATGCCGCCCGCCGCGCCCGTCACCAGCGCCACCTGGCGAGCGAACTCGCGTTCGGGCGGGGCCAGCTTTAGCTTGTACTGCTCCAGCGGCCAATATTCGACGGCGTAGCTCTCGGCATCGGTCAGCGAGATGAAGCCGCCGCACGCCTCCGCGCCGCGCATCACCGCGACCGCGCGGTGGTACAACTGCGCCGACACATCGGCATTGCCCGCGTCCTTGCCGGTGGTGAACATGCCGACGCCAGGGATGAGGATGACGCGCGGCACCGGATTCGTCGAGGAATCCGCCGCGCGCAGCACGGGCGTCGCGGCGTCGGGGTCGAGATCCTGCTCGGCATTTTCCGCGACATAGTGCGCGTATTTCTCGGTATAGGCCGCGACACCCGTTTTGAGCGCCTCGGTCAGCGCGTCGTGGCCTTGCTCAGGCGACCAGTCGACCAGCAGCGGCCAGGGTTTGGTGTGCACCAAATGGTCGGGGCACGCCGCGCCAATATTGGTGAGTTTGGGCGCATCCGCGCTGCCCGCGAAGCCCAGCACATCATCGGTGTCTTCGTAGCGCAGGATCATCCGCGTTTCCGCCGAGACGAGGCCGCGCAGGGTGGGGGCGAT
>JBBQSR010000134.1:0-8716 GCA_038234855.1 Ktedonobacterales bacterium
GCTCACCCTTGGCCCAGGCGGCGGCCCCGGCGTCCGGCGGCAACGCGGTGCGCGCTGCCTGTGTGTCGCGGGCATACGCCGCCTGGTCAATGGGGGGCAGGGCGACCCCAGCGGCTTGGCGGCGGGCCGCAGCAGCCCCCCACCACGTTACGGCAGCGGCCCACTGCCCGCTTGCGCAGTCCACGGCGGCGAGACCTTCCAGGCACTCGGCCACCCCCACGGGATTGCCCAGGCGCTGATACGTCAGCAGGCTCGTTTGATACCACACGCGGGCCGCTGCCCATTGCTGCCCCGCTGCCGCCACCGCCCCCAGATGATGGCGGGCCAGCGCCTCGCCCCAGTGGTCAGCGCGCGCCTGCGCATCAGCCAGGGTCTGCTGGGCCAGTTCATCGGCGCGGGGCAGGTCGCCCTGTGCCCGCGCCACCTGCGCTAGATTGTTGCGGGCGACCATGATGCCGCGTGCCTCGCCCTCTGCCAGGAAAAGCGCTAGCCCTTCCTCCAGCCAATTTTGTGCTTGCGCAAGTCGCCCAAGTTTATAGGCACAATCTCCCAGGTTCATCAGCGTCGCGGCGATGCCGTGCTGGTCACCCAGGGCACGTTTGAGGGCCAGACTCTCTTCCCATAGTCCCAGGGCGCGTTCGGTCTGCCCGCGCAGGTCGGCGATGATCCCGACATTATTTAGCGCGATGGCGATGGTGGCAGGGTTGCCCAGGGTGCGCACGATGGCGAGGGCGGCGGTATAGGCGGCCTCGGCCTTTGCCATCTCGCCTTGATAATGGGCGACATTGCCCGCGAGATTGAGGAGCCGCGCATGCAGACGTGACCACTGTGGCGCTAGCTCCCCATGCGCTGCCTGCACCAGCGCCAGCCCCGTCTGAATGTCATCGTGGGCCTGCTGATAGTCGCCCCGCTCTGTCGCCAGGGTTGCCATCGCCGACAACGCCTCAACGTGTTGCAGCATCAAGGGGTCATCCGGCGCGAGCGGCGCAGCGCGCGGGAAAAAAGTGGTGAGCCACTGGCGGCCTTCGGTCAGCATGCCCCGCACCAACCAGAAGCGCCACAACGCCAGGCTGAGGCGCTGCCCTAGCTGCGGCTCATGGTGGTCGTGCGCCCAGGTCAACGCCGCGCGCACCTGGTCATATTCGCGCGCCACCTGCATCACCTGTGTGGCTTGGCCTGTCCATGGGCCGGTCAGCCGCTCGGTCAAGTCCCCATAGTAGCGGGCGTGACGTAACCCCAGCGCGTCGGCTTCGCCCGCTTCGCGTAGCCGCGCCCGCCCAAAGGTCGCCGAAGTGTCCAAGAAGCGAAAGCGCGCCTCCATTTCAGGGTCCACAGGCAGCAAGGTCAACAGGCTGCTCTCGACCAGCAGCGCCAATGCCTGCCATATGCTCACGTCATCCGTATCGTCCCACAGGGCTGCCGCCGCCGCGAAGGCAAAACTGCCGGTCCCCACGCTCAGTGCCCGAAAGCGTCGCTGTGTGTCAGCGGTGAGCAGATCATAGCTCCAACTCAGGGCTTGGTCCAGCACCTGATGACGGGGGGGCAGGTCAACCGCCCCCGCCAGAGGCAAAGGCAACCGCTGTTCCAGTCGTTGCAGCAGGGTGCCCAAGGGCAGCACCCGCAGTTGCGCCGCCGCCAGTTCGATGGCTAGGGGCAGCCCATCCACCTGGGCGCAGATCGCCCGCACCAGCGGCGCGGTGTCAGGCGTCAGCGTGAAATCGGGCTGGATCATTTGTGCCTGCTCCACAAAGAGGGCGATGGCGGGCACCTGGGCGAGCGTGGGCAAGGGGGCATCTGCCGCTGGCAGCGGCAGCGGCGCGAGGGGCAGCAGATATTCCCCCCGCACCCGCAACACGCTGCGGCTGGTCACCAGGATGGTGAGGCGCGGGCAGGCCGCGAGGAGGCGCACGAGATCGGAGCCTGCCGTGAGCACCTGCTCAAAGTTATCGAGCACGACGAGGCAGGGTTGGGCTACGAGACGGCGCACCAGTTGGGTGAAGAGGTCGGCGCGACCATCCTCGCCGATCTCCAGCGTTTGGGCGAGGGTTGGCAGCACCAGATCAGCAGCAGCGATGGCCGCGAGATCGACCCAGATCACGCCAGCGGGAAACTGGTCGGCCAATTGCGCGGCAACCTCGAGCGCGAGCCGCGTTTTGCCCACGCCTGCCGGTCCGGTGATGGTGAGCAGGTGGACGTGGGGATCGCTCAAGCGGTGTTGTGCCTCGGCCAGTTCCCCCTGGCGTCCCTGGAAGCGCGTCAATGGACGTGGCGGCAGGGTGTGTGGTTTCGCCACTGTGGAGGGCAGGGCCTCACCATGCGCCGCGGCGATCAATGCGGTGCGCTCGGCAGGGGCAAGGTGCAAGGCAGTGGCCAACAGATGCACGGTGGTGGCCCGTGGGGAACGCCGCGTGCCTTGCTCCAAGGCCCCAATCGCCTTCGCGCTCAATGTCGCACGGGTCGCTAACGCTTCTTGAGTCAAGCCAGCGGCGATTCGATACTGCTTGAGCATGTCACCAAACGATGGCGTGATCATAAACGCCTTCTTCTGTATAGCGTTCCCGCATTCCCACCATATGAGCGAGATGTCACCCAGCGGCACTCCACTTCCCCTTGGACGCAGCCTGTCACACACCTCATAATGTGCGCCAAGAGTCAGCGGCAGAAACGCCCCACGTGTTCGGATACCTTAATGATGTTATAGACCACACAAGGGCCCGAAAGCGAGGGTGAGCCACGTCTTCGTCCACGTCCAACACGATATGGCACATGTGCTGACACCGCAGCGATATCGTGATGCGGCGGAGCAGGCCAGCACGCTCAGTGACCAGGATGCCCGCCTGCTGGTGGCGGATGGCTATCTTTCGCTGGTCGGCTGGCTCCGGAGACCACGCTTCGCACCGCTTCAAACGTGTAAAGAACTGATCTTGCTTACGGCGCTCCAGACGCTTGTACGCTATGGGAAGGCGTGGCATTGCCCTGAGGATATATGGGGAATAACGGAGATCACCCTTGCAATGAGCACAACGTTTGCTGAAACAAGAGCGGCTTTTTGGGGGCTATTATCTATTCGTTGCGATTCAACGCGAAAATCTGATGAGCCGTTTTTAACTGTTTGGCACGTAGACGAGCGTGTTTGGGCTTGCCCGAGAAGCCCCCGTCTTTTAACACATGGTGAGTCGTCATTGGACCTATCAGCTTCCTCGCTGCCAGTTGAGCGCGCGTATCCCCGACGCGGCGCGCTGGCGCGGAAAATGTTTGTGGTCAAGAGGGAAGCGCATTGTGGGTTTGGGGAGTATGCATCGTATTGAGACGTAACGTAAAGGCTTCATACAGGATTACGTTCGCGGCCCCAATCGCCGCCGCCGATGGCCCGCCCATGGACATCTCGACCTTGATGGTATGGCGTTTGCGGGCGATCGGTTGTGTGCCTAGCGCCTGCACGATGGCCCGTTGATAGATATGACCAACCTGATGAAAGCCTTTGCCCCCTAAGAGGATGAGCTCGGGATCGAAGATATTGACGAGACTGACGACCCCATGCGCGAGGGCCTGGGCGGCTTGGTCGATGGCGGCGAGGGCAGAGGGGTCCGCAGCCAGCGCGGCTTGCACGACGTCATCATAGGTCGTGGGCGCGTGCCCCGCCATGTTCGCCTGGCTAGCAGCGGTTGCCGCAAGGTGCGCCGTATAGGACTGGACGATAGCTTGGGGCGAGCAGGACAGCTCAACACAGCCGCGATTGCCACAATAGCACAGCGGGCCATTGGGATTGAGGGTCATATGGCCAAATTCGCCCGCATTGGTGGTGCTGCCCCGATAAATATGGTTGTCGATGAACAGGCCGCACCCGACGCCTACCCCCAGATAGATGAACGCGAAGTTGTTGGCGAAGTGGGTGCCGCCCATCCAGCGTTCCCCAATGGCGGCGGCGGTGGCATCATTATCAACGATGACGGGGAACCCTAAATGCTGCATCAACAGATCGCGGATGGGTACTTCATCCCACCCCAGCAGATTCGGCGGGGCATAGACGATGCCGGTCGTGTGGTCGAGCGGACCAGGGCACGCGACCCCAATGCCGATGAGCCTGGTCGTCGGAATCTGGGTCT
This sequence comes from Ktedonobacterales bacterium, assembly GCA_038234855.1. GTDB lineage: Bacteria > Chloroflexota > Ktedonobacteria > Ktedonobacterales > JACDGC01 > JACDGC01. The sequence goes on from JBBQSR010000134.1 coordinate 4,107, forward strand.
GTTGGAACAGGCCCCGGACCGCTGCGGCCATCTCAGCGATGATGGCGAGGGGACCGCGTTCCTGTCGCATGGGCAGATGGGTTTGGGCGATGGTCGTGCCCGTGAGATCCACCAGCAAAATGGAGACGAGGTCGCGGTCGATCTGAATCCCCACCGCGTAGCCAGCCGCTGGATTCACGGATAAGCGCATACGGGGCTTGCCGCCGGCGCTGCCCCGCGCCGTGCTATCGCGCCCGATTTCGAAGATCATGTCTTGGTCGAGCAACCGGCGCACGATGTTGGTGACGGTTTGGGCCGTCAGCCCCGTCTTTTGGGCCAGCTCCACGCGGCTGATGCCCTCCGCGACCCGGATGGCCGCTAAGATGAGGCCCTGGTTATAATCGCGCACAAAAGGCAGATTGACTCCGCTTTGCATTACGCCATCCTTTTCATGCGAATCCCAGGGGACGAGTGACGACAAGAGGGGTGATGTCATAGTCGTGGGGATCGGTACTCATCCGTTGTATCATAGCAGGTTCGCGGAAATAGCGCGCATGGGTACGACCCTCCTACCCACTTGACAAAGTAAATCAAATTGTTTTACTATCTCGACAAGCTCCCCGTGTGCTCATGTCGTCCATCATCAGCGGCGAACGGGGATGGCTGCGGAAGCGAAGCACATGGTGGTGTTGCGGTACCAAGCCGATTCACGTCCTCATTACTCGACGAAGAGGAACTTTGATGAGACGACATCTCTCGCATCGCCTGGGCATTCGCGCCATAGGCGCGAATGATTCCCTCTTTTTTGGCGTATCCCCGTGCCAATCGCGACGGATTAGTACGCCTCTTTTCCTCACCTCATCTCACCCTCCGCACCGATGAGGCATGCTTCGTACCGTCGCTTTTGGTAAAAATCGCATCATGCGTCACGGACGATGGCACATGATCATCTGAGCCTCAATGAAGAAGGTACAGCCCCATGCGTCTACGACGACCCGTGTGGTCCTTTGGCGAAGTAGGCCTCATCGTACTCGCCATCCTCGCGTTATCCGTCGCGCCCATCCTTGCCACGCCAGCGCGGGCGGCGCGCACCATGCCGCATGTGAGCGATCTGACCGGGTATGTCAACCCCTTCATCGGCACTGGCGACAGCAACGTCGCTAATCCCGTCCCTGGGGGGGCCAGTGGTGGCACCTTTCCAGGGGCATCGGCCCCCTTTGGCCGCGTGGAGTGGAGCCCGGATACGACGAATCACGATCCGAATGGCTATCAGTACAAAGATTCGACGATCACCGATTTCAGCTTGACGCATCTCGATGGCGCGGGCTGTACCAGCTATCAAGATTTTCCCTGGCTGCCCACCGTCGGCGGTGGCAACACCAGTGCGGTGACGTTTCAGCACGCGAATGAGAGCGCCTCGGCGGGCTATTACTCCGTGACGCTCGATAACGGCGTGCAAACGCAGTTGACCGCGACCCAGCGCACGGGCATGGGCCGCTTTACCTTCCCATCCTCAACCTCGGCCAACCTGTACCTGAACGCCAATCGCAGCGGGAATGGTGGCGAGAATGTCTCGGCGTCGGCTGATGCGGCGACCCGCACGATTCGCGCGCAGGTCAAGAGCAGCGCGATCTGCGGCAGCAGCCATTATACCGTCTATATGTTCGCGCAGACGGACCGCAATTTCACTGTTTCGACGCCAGGGAATAATCAGATCCTGTTGACCTTTGACACCACCAGTAACCCGGTCGTCCAACTGAAGGTCGGCATCTCCTTCGTCAGCACCAACAATGCCCAGGCCGATCTCGCGTCTGAGAATTCGGGGTTTGACTTCGCTGCGACCCACAACGCGACGAGTGCGACCTGGAATGATTACCTCAACAAGATTCAGGTGTCTGGCGGGACGGATGACCAAAAGACCATCTTTTATACCGCCCTCTATCACTCCCTGCTCCACCCCAATGTCTTTACCGACACGAACGGCGAGTATAGCGGGGCGGATGGCACCGTTCACACGGCCTCGGGGTACACGCAATATGCCAACTTTTCGGGTTGGGACGTCTATCGTTCCCAGGTGCAGTTGCTGGCGATCCTCGCGCCAAATGTCGCGAGCGATTTCGCGCAATCCTTGGTGAATGATGGTCAGCAGTGTGGCGTGTTGCCGATGTGGTTCCAGGCAAACGCTGAAACGGGCGTGATGGCCGGGTGGCCTGCGATCAACACTATCGCTGATGTCGCCGCGTTTGGGGCGACACAGTTCGACAAGCAAGCGGCACTGCAAGCGATGGTGAAGGAAGCGACCACGAATAACGCGCAGTGTAATGGCTATAACCTGACGGGTGGGTTGAGCGACTACATCTCTAAGGGATACGTCCCCCTCGGTGCTCAAACCACGTGGCCCAACGGTGGCAATGGTGCCGCCTCGATCACGCAAGAGTGGTCCATTTCTGATTTCGCCCTGTCGCAGTTCGCGCAAAACCAGTTGAACGATGGGACGACTGCCGCGCAATTCCTCGCGCGGTCGCAAAACTGGCGCAATGTCTTCCAAGATTCCACGAAACGCATCCAGCCGCGCAACGCGGATGGTAGCTTTGGTGGTGATAACTCCAACACGAGCTTGAACGGCTACATCGAGGGGAATGCGGCTCAATATACCTTCATGGTGCCGCATGACAACTATACCCTCGTCCAAAAGCTAGGTGGGGCCAGCGCCACGGTCAGCCGTCTCAATGATCTCTTTACCCAGTTGAACGCCGGACTCGACCAGCCGCATTTTTACATCGGCAATGAGCCACAGTTCAACGAGCCATGGGTGTACGACTGGGCGCAAGATCCAGCGGGCGCGCAGAGCGTCGTCAATCGGGTCCGCAACGAGGTCTTTAACAGCAGCCCCGGCGGCTTGCCCGGCAATGACGACCTGGGGGCCACCTCATCGTGGTACGTCTTCGCCGCGTTGGGTTTGTATCCCGAGGTGTTTGGGACGGATGTGCTGGCCTTCAATAGCCCGCAGTTTCCCAACACGACCATCAATCTGCCCAATGGCCACTCGGTAGCCATCAACGCGAATGGCGTGAGCACGAACGCGCCCTACATCCAAAGCATGCAGCTCAACGGCCAGGCCAGCAATCACCCATGGGTGCGCTTCGGCGACATCAGCAATGGCGCGACCCTCGACTTTAGCATGGGAAGCACCGCTAGCACGTGGGGAACCGGTGCCACGGATGGCCCGCCTGATTTCGAGTCAGCGGGCAATGGCGGCGGTGGCAACGGCGGCAGCTCGTTCTCTACCGGGTTCGAAACGGGTGATACCCAGCCCTCCGCGCAGAATCAGGTTGATACGACGTGGCCCTCTGGCGGCATGAGCAACGTGGGCGGCATTTGCTGCAACGTGACCGGCCCTGAGCTCGGGACGGCGTCCGGGGAACTTTCCCACGCGGGATCGAGTGCGGTACGCTTCTCGGGGAAGGCGAACGGGCAGTCATCGAACTATGCGTATCTCAAGCTGTTCGACACGTCCGTTTCCGTCGGCTCCGCCACGACGTTGAGCTACTGGATCTACCCCGAAAGCTCATCCGGGCTGTACGCTGGCGCGGTGAGTGGCAGCAACAGCACGTGTATGGCGATCGATCTGGTGTTCAGCGACAGCACGAACCTGCGAGACTCTGGCGCGACCGACCAAAACGGCAATCGCGCCCACCCGGCGTATCAGTGCACGCATCTCACGCTGGACACCTGGAACCACGTCACGGTCAACCTGGGGAGCCTGAAGAGCGGGCAAACCATTACCCGTGTCGATCTGGGTTATGACCAGCCGAATGGCTCGGGCGGCTATCGCGGCTATCTGGACGATCTCACCATCTCGGGGTAATCGCCAAGCACCGCTCTCTGTGGTCCCCCTGCCGCCCAAACTGTGTGCGGCAGGGGGACCACGCCCCTTGGCGGCGGCGTCCACATCCGAGATGCGAAGCTGCGACCTCGGGCATCGCATCTCCGATATGGACGCCCTCCCGTTGACACACGCCCTATACTACTAGCCATCCGACCAACGAAGGCGGAACGTGGCAGCGTCGGCTGCGGCGTCAACTCAACGATTGCGTTCCGGCCTGCTCAGATGCATGGCCATCTCTGAATGCGAGGAAGCATGCACGCGTTCCATCTGCGACCAACACGACGGATGATCGTGGCCAGTGTGACTTTTTTGATCTTAACCGGTTTACTTCTGGGGACCCATGCTCGCCTATCAGCCCTGGCGGCGGGGGGGCCAACCGCGATCGCCAATGACGGCCCCGGCGCGCTCGCCTACTTTGACCAAGCGCGCAAAGATTGTGTCGGCACCGCGCGCAACACCACCTCGAAGGTCTGGTACTCGGTCGCCAATGGCATCCTGAGCGATGTCTCGTATCCCACTATCGACAATACGAATGTGAAGACGTTGCAATATGTCGTCACCGATGGCAGCACCTTCACCGATGTGCAGACCCGCGACACGACCTACACCGTCCAGCAGCTTGACGCGCCCAGCCTGGGGTGTCGCGTCACGGCGACCGCGAAGAGCGGCAAATATCGGCTGGTGACGGAGTATCTGACCGACCCAGCGAGCAACAGCGTCGTCATGCACACGCATTTCGATG
>JBBQSR010000135.1:0-8690 GCA_038234855.1 Ktedonobacterales bacterium
CTATCTCTCACCCCAAGAGGTCGGCCTGAACGCGCGCGAATCCGTCGCGGATGTCGCGCGGGTGCTCAGCAGCTACGTCCACTGCGTCGTACTGCGAACCTTTGACCATGCCGTGCTTGAGGCGTTCGCGGAGCACGCCAGCATCCCGGTCATCAATGGCCTGACCGATGCCCACCATCCCTGCCAGGGCCTGACCGATGCCTTCACCATCGTCGAGCAATGCGGCGATCTGGCACACCCCACCGTGGCGTACCTGGGCGATGGCAACAACTGCGCCCATTCGTTGATGCAGGCGACCGCGAAGCTGGGCATGCACATCCGCATCGCTACGCCCCCCGGCTATGAGGCCGACCCCGCGCTGGTGGCCCAGGCGCGCTGCGAGGCCCACCAGGCGGGCGGCAGCATCACCATCATGCACGACCCCCAGGCGGCGGCGACGGACGCGGACATCATCTACACCGATGTCTGGACGAGCATGGGCCAGGAAGCCGAGGCCAACGAGCGCCGCGCCATCTTCGCACCCTATCGCGTGGATGCGGCGCTCGTCGCGCTGGCCCAGCCCGATGCTATCGTGCTGCATCCCCTGCCCGCGCACCGCAACGAAGAGATCACCGACGAGGTGATCGATGGTCCCCATGCCCGCGTCTTCGTGCAAGCCGAAAACCGGCTGCACATGCAAAAGGCGATTTTGCGCCGTCTGTTGGCGACGAGCCAGCCGGTCATGTCCCGCCTCTCGGCATAGGGCAACATGGCGGTGCAGGGGCTGGCGGTTAAAACCTCCCGTAATGTCGGTTCCACGGGGGCAACGCCCGCTACGTCGCGAGCTTCGCTGACACGTCAGCCCCCTCTACCGCGTCTGAACGCTGCGGCGAGGGTTGGGTGAGCGCGCATTCCATCCTTGAGCAATTGCTCGGTACGGCGCGCGAGCATGCATAGATATTTTTCACGCACGTAAGGGGACCAAGCGATGAAACTTTGGGCTAAGGGTTATGAGATCGCGCCCCTCATCGAGGATTTCGGGGCGGCGCGCAACGCCGCGCTGGATGCCGAGTTGGCGCGACACGACATCTGGGGGTCGCTGGCGCACGCGGCGATGCTGACCCAGGTGGGGCTATTGACGACGGAGGAAGGGGCGGCGCTGCACGGCGCGCTATGCCGCCTGTTGCCACGCGCGGAAGCGGGGGCGCTGGTGCCCCAGGCAGGGCAAGAGGACATCCATACCCTCATCGAGGGGGCCTTGACCGAGGAACTGGGTGATGTCGGCAAGAAGATTCACACCGGGCGGTCGCGCAACGATCAGGTCTTGACCGATCTGCGGCTGTACGCCAAAGAGGGCATCATGGCGACCGCCGCGACCCTGCTCGACACCGCGACGCACCTAAACGCGCTGGCTCAGCGGCACGAATGGACGCCGCTGCCGGGCTATACCCACATGCAGCGGGCGATGCTGTCGAGCGTGGGGCTTTGGGCCTCGGCGCACGCCGAGGCGCTGCTTGACGACACCGTGGCGCTGGCCGCTGCCTATACACTGAACGATCAATCACCGCTCGGCTCTGGCGCGGCATATGGCGCGCCGCTGCCCCTCGACCGCGACTTGACGGCGCGGCTGCTGGGCTTCGCGCGTGCCCAGCCTAACGTGCTGGCCGCCGCCAACGCGCGGGGCAAGGGTGAGGCCGCCGTGGTGCAAGCCCTGGCGCTCGTCATGCTGGACCTCAGCAAATTCGCGCAGGATGTGCTGCTGTTTACCACCAGCGAATTCGGCTTCTTGCAGGCTCCGCGCGAACTGTGCGATGGCAGCAGCATGATGCCCCAAAAGCACAACCTGAGCGCGCTGGAACTCGTGCGGGCACGGGCGCACACCGTCATCGCCCTGCAATCGCAGATGCTGGCGACGCTGGCCGGGCTGCCCTCGGGCTATAACATGGACTACCAAGAGACGAAAGCGCCCCTGATGGAGGCGCTGCACCTGTGCCGCGAGAGCCTGGCGGTCGTCGCGCTCTTCGCCCAGCACCTGACGGTGGATGAGGAACGGGCGCGAGCGGCGTGCACCAGTGACCTCTTCGCCACCGACCGCGCGTATGCGCTGGTGCGGGCGGGCGTGCCCTTTCGTGACGCCTACCAGCAAGCGGCGACGGGGCACGACGCGCCCCCCGACGACCTGGACGCCCGGCTGCGCGAACGCATGGGCATCGGCATGCCCGGCAACCTGGGGCTGCCCGCGCAGCGCGAACGCATCGACGCGGAGCGCGCCCCATGGTCGGCGCGGCGCACGACCTTCACCACGGCGCTGGCAAGCCTGGTCGCGTCACCAGATACAACGCCCATCCCCCCCAAAGCGCGCGGAACGGTCGCCCCACCGCCACGGAATGAGCGCTCAGCCGCTGTACCACCGACGCGGCAGATGGAACGCTCCCACATGGCGACCCGCGATGAACCACCGCTTTCGCCCTTCCTGCAATTCGTCGCCCCGGCACCGGCACGGCAATCCCTCGAAATGACCTTCGACATCACCGTGGGGATCTGACGCCCCAACACCAACAATCACGCTACATATCTATTAAGGAGTAAGCGCACCCCATGGCAGAAAAAGTCGTCCTCGCGTATTCGGGCGGGCTAGATACCTCGGTCGCCATTCGCTGGCTGCAAGAGACATATGGCATGGAGGTCATCACCCTGACCATCGACATCGGCAATGAGCGCGACATCAGCGCCGTCGCCGACCGCGCCCGTGCCATCGGCGCGGTGAAGGCGCTCACCATCGACGCTCGCCGCGAATTCCTCGAATATTTCGTGTGGCCCGCGCTGCATGCCGACGCGATCTATGAGGGCGTGTATCCGCTGGCGACGGCCATCGCGCGGCCCCTCATCGCCAAGCTGCTGGTCGACACGGCGCGCCGCGAGGGCGCGACGGCGGTGGCGCACGGCTGCACCGGCAAGGGCAACGATCAGGTGCGCTTCGACGTGTCGGTGATGGCGCTGGCCCCCGAACTGAAGATCATCGCCCCCGTGCGCGAATGGCGCATGACGCGCGACGCCGAGATCGAGTACGCCGCCGAGCACGGCATCCCCGTCCAGGCGACCTCGGCGAAGTCGTACAGCGTCGACGCGAACCTGTGGGGCCGCAGCGTCGAATGTGGCGCATTGGAAGACCCCTGGGCCGAGCCCCCCGCCGATGTGTGGGAATGGACCGCCGCCCCCGACGCCACGCCCACCACCCCGACCGAGATCACCATCACCTTCGAGGGCGGCACCCCCGTCGCGCTCGATGGCGCGACCTGCGACGCGGTGGCGCTGGTGCAGCGACTCAACGAGGTCGCCGGGGCGCAGGGCATCGGACGCATCGACCATGTCGAAAATCGCCTGGTGGGCATCAAATCGCGCGAGGTCTACGAGGCCCCGGCGGCGATCACGCTGCTGACGGCGCACGCGGCATTGCAATCCGTCACGCTCAGCCGCGACCAGGCCCGCCTGAAAGAAATGCTGACCGGCGAATACGCGCGGATGATCTATAACGGCCAATGGTACAGTGCCCTGCACGCCAACCTGATGGCCTTCATGCAGAGCACCCAGCAATTCGTCAGCGGCGAAGTGCGACTGAAACTCTTTCGCGGCAACTGCACTGTCGTGGGACGGCGCTCGCCCTATTCGCTCTATCAGCACGCGCTGGCGACCTATGATCGCGGCGATACCTTTGACCACGACAGCGCCATCGGCTTCATCAAGCTGTGGGGCTTGCCCCTGCAAACCCAGGCCCGCGTGCAACTGCTGGGCGAACAGGGCGAAACGGCGCTGCCCACCCAGCCGATCTTCGGCACGCTGACAACGGCTGCCCACGAAGAGTAACCGACAACAAAGGCCGAGTAATGCGAAGCGACGTTGCCCCCATTGCTCGACCTTTGGGCTCCCACTTTGGTTGGTTCAGTGAGCATCCAACCCGAGCCCACTTGCCTCAGCTTGCCAGCATCTCTTCGGTGGCGTGTTGCACGTCTTTGCGGCGCAGCCAGCGACCCAGAAGTCCGACGCGTTTCTGATGCATGATGGGATCGAGGTAAGAGAGTGCCTCACCAACTTTGGTGCTTTCCACCTGGGAATAACGCCCAGTAGTCCGAGACCAATCGAGATTGCCACGCATGAAGCGGCGGCAAAAATCTATATACCCCCAGATGGCGTCGTCGCGCGCATCCTCATAATGGGGGCGGCTCAGTGCTGCCGCCTCGAAGCGCCGCACCTCATGGTCATGCATTCGCGCCACTTGATCGACCGCGCTTTGTAATGAGCACCCTTGCTCATGCTGAACGATGATCACGAGGTTATGGACCTCATGATGCGCGATCTCTTTGTCGAGCGAGTAGAGATCATTCGCCCAACAGATGACGTTGTTGGCGGCTTCCAGCATGTCTTGCAGGCGTGGCTCGTCCAGGATCTCGCTAGGCATCGGCACGTGCCTAGCCACATCGACCAAGGCCACATCGGTGAGCCAGCCGCCCGTCTGGCGTCGCTGGGTAATGTAGGTTTCGCGCTCAGGGATGCGCCCCCCCACGCGATTGCCGACCTCCCATTTATACGCCTCTAACCCCGCGCCAAGGATATGGCGAAAATGGTCTTGCCACGCGGCGGTGGTGACGGCAACGATGCGCCCCCAGACATCGCGCAGACCATCTATCAGCGGCCCCCCTGTACTGGTAGGCTGCTTCCCCATCATCACCAGCGCGACATCGATGAAAAGTTGGCGCATCTCACCAGGCTGGCGCGCGACTGGCCCCTCATCATCCACATCGTCGAGCAAAAAGCCCCAACAGTTCCAATCGTTGATCAAAGCAAGGTCATCAAACGCTGCGGTCGGGTAGGCCCGCGCTATCAGATCCCAATAGGCGGCGTCTTGAAAGCGCTGGCGCGAGGCTGGTGTTTGCAGTAAATGAAAGCGTTCGGCCCAGTCGATGGCATGCTGACGCAGTTGATGAACCTGGGGATGATTGCTGGATGGAAAGGGACAGTAGAGTTCTGGGATGGTGAATGCTGGCGCCATAATGCTGTGCTCTCCGTCTTCCTTGAGTCCCAGACTAGGCTAGGACACGTAAGCGAGGCTGCGTGCTCTCTTTATCAAAGCTTGCAGCGATGGCTGAGGCTGCGGGCAATTGCAGCATGAAAGTGGTCCCCTCTCCGGGCTTGCCGTCACTCTCCGCCCAAATGCGTCCTTTCATCGACGTCGCAAAAACGCGACAGAGGTACAAGCCCAGACCATTACCGACGACATTCGAGGCTAAATCGCGCGGGAGTCGTACAAAACGATTGAAGAGCAGATCCAATTGTTCAGGTGGCACGCCTGGCCCATAATCGCGCACACGCATGGTCACGACCTGCAAACTCCGGCGTTTGATACGCCATGGTAACAGCGTCGAGCGCTCTTGCAGACGAATCGTGTCCGCCTCAGCGGAGATGAGGATGGGCGCATCAGGCGCGTATTTGAAGGCATTGCTCACCAAATTCGTCAAGATCTGCTGCACTCGTACCCGATCCCCCACGACCGCCAAATCCGATGGAACGTTGATCTGGACCATCGACGTATTGGTGCCATCACGTGGGTCGACCAAGCTGAGGGCTTCATCCAACACCCGGCGAAGAGGCACAATCTCTGTAGGAATGCTGTCATCATTGACATCGATCCGCCGGACATCGAGGATACTATTCAAGAGACTGATCAGATTATACCCAGCGCAGCTCGCTTTATCCAAGGCATTTGCTGTGTCCTCGGGCGACATCGACCCGCGCATCATCTGCAAAAACTCGACGTACCCATGCAGGGTCATGATGGGGGTGCGTAGCTCGTGGTTGACGTGGGTAATGAACTGATCTTTCAGCGCATTGAGCTGCTGCGCCTGAGCGTAGGCCTGCCCGAGATCGTTCAAAATGCGCCGATAGAAGCCCGAGATCGTCACCGCCAACGCGGCAACTGTCCATTGTTGCATGATGGCGATCAGCATGAAAAAGCCCACCGACTGCGGCAAGGGCGTTTGCTGGCCGAGCGTCAAAATCAGCCATATCGAGAAGCCATTCACAAAGAGCGTCGTCGCGACAACCAGCCACCATGACCCCAGCGCCCCCGCCAGCACGATGGCAATGGAAAGCGAGACAAACTGAATGAGCGTGATGGTATCAAAGTAGTGGTGCGCCGAAAATGCCCAAAACGTCATGAAGGTAATGATGGTCAGGTTCGTCGCGAGGATGGTCCCGGCCGTCGACATATTGAGCCGATTGAATCGTGCCGCCATGACACTGCCGATGAACAGCGCGATGCTCGCACACAAGGCACCATCAGTCAACAAGCTCGCCCGATCACGTGTACCGGTGAAGATATAAAAAGTGAAGCCGATGACAAAAAGTGTCAGCAGCGCGGTGAATGCGAGGGAGATGAGACTTGCCGCCCCTAACCGCAGTGGCCGCTCATAGTCGGTCTGCGTCGTTGGCGTTGCCGCAACTGCGGGACGCTGAGACTCCTCCATGATAGCTCCTCTCACCTATGACAGTTCCAATGAATCTTCTTGGGCGAACTCCGCGTAGCGGTCGGCGCGGTCATTTGCCCCCAAACGAATCGCCTCTTGAATGGCCGCGATGAGGTTCGGTAAGATAACAGGCTTCGTAAGATATACATCGGCACCTGCTGCCATTCCCGTGAATTGATCGCGCTCCTGGGCCATCGCAGTCAAGATGACGAGGGGGATGTCCGCTGTTTCTCGATCGCCGCGCAAGGTGCGCACCAATTGATAGCCATCTAAACCAGGCATCTTGACATCAATCACCATGCACGAGGGACGGAATGCTATTGCTTGCTCTAAGCCCGCGATGCCATCGGAGGCACAAACCACGCGATAGTTGCCCAGATGCGGCAGGGTCATTTGCAGAAATTCGAGCAGATCAGGATTGTCCTCAACGATTAAGATGGTGTGGGATGAGTCAGCGGGCAGAGTCATTTCCGATGATCCTTTCGTCGATGGTGACGACCTCATGCCTCAATGATACAACCATTCACTGGTGGTAGCAGTGCTGTCATGCGTGGCCCTGGGAAAAAGGCGGGTAACGTAACTACGTTATCTTATGTGTTACATGCTAGTTTTAGCATACCTGTCAACCAGTATCGTTGCCCATCTGCGATGACGGGGAGCGCGCCTCACCCGCCCAACATGGTACGTGCTGCGGCCTGCGCGGTGCCAACGATAGCCTAAATTCCGCAGGCAAGCACGAGCATACCCATTTCCGCCCCCTTGGCCTTGCCCCAGTGACGGACATCTGTGGTAAAATATAGGGAACGAGATTTGTTTGAGCCATATAGAAAGTTGAGATGCACAAGCTATGCGGATGCGCTATCGCACCGTGCTCTTTCATATCGACGAAGGTGATGACCTGCGCCAGCACTACCAGACGCTGGTCGAGGAACTGATGCGCCAGAGCCAGTCCACCACGCGCCCACTCTCGCGTCGCGCGGCGGGGTGGCGTCCGCCGACCGACATCCATGAGACGCAAGAGGATTATGTCGTCAAGCTCGAGATCGCGGGGATGGCAGAGGAAGACATCGAGGTCACGCTCTATGCCGACGCCGTGGTGGTGAGCGGCACGCGCCAGGACGAGAGCATGCCCGAAGAGGGATCGAGCTACCACGAGGCGCAGATCCGCTATGGTCACTTTCAGGCGACCATCCCACTACCCACGCCGATCCGGCGCGAGGGGGCCGAGGCGCACTACCACAATGGCTTTTTGCGGCTGCGGCTGCCCAAGGAACCGGCAGAGCGATTAAAGGTGCAAGCCGAGCGCGAAGTGACGGCGGATGCCCCCGCTTTGGCAGCGGGCGGCGAGAATGGTACCCCAGGTACGTTGCAGAACGGAGGCGTGTCGATCTGATGGGCGACGCGCAAGATAGAAATATGATATTTGAAGACCGCGAAGACACCCTGATGTTCCGCGCCTATATGGCGAGCCTGCTCGGTTTGCAGGGACCCGCCGAGTCGCTGGAGATCGACCCCGAGGATGACGACGACGATGACGACATCGATGATGCCGTCCCCGAGATCAGCATGATCCTCGATGACGCCCCCGAGGAAGGCGACGACAAGGCCGATAATGATCAGCCCGACATCCCAGATGTGCTGCCCATCGTGCCGCTGCGTGGGCTGGTCGTCTTCCCCATGGCGGGCATGCCGATGGCTGTCGGCCAGGAACGTTCGCTGAAACTGATCGATGACATCATGCGCGGCGACCGTCTGATCGGCATGGTCGCGCAAAAGGACCCCGAGGTCGAGCAGGGCGGACCGGACGATTCGTTCCGCATCGGCACGGTCGTGCGCGTCGCCCAGTTGGTGCGGCTGCCCGATGGCACCCTGCGCATCTTCGTGCAGGGGCTAGAACGCTTCGCCATCGATGAGTACGAGCAAGAGAAACCCTACCTCAAAGCCAAGATTCACCTGATCCCCGAAACGGTGGAAGAGGGCGTCGAGATTGAGGCGCTCAAGCGCAACGCCGTCGCGCTCTTCCAACGCATCGTCAATCTGGTGCAGTATCTGCCCGACGAACTGTCGATGGCCGCGATGAATATCGACGACCCGCGCCAGGTCGTCTCGCTCATCGCCACCACCGCGCGGCTGGACCTGAGCCTGCGCCAGGAATTGCTGGAACTCGACTCGGTGAAGGCCAAGCTGGAA
>JBBQSR010000136.1:0-8668 GCA_038234855.1 Ktedonobacterales bacterium
AAGCGAAGGGCGACCTTGCCCTCATTGCCTCAACCGAGCGTGCTCTCGAAGGGCTAGCACAACGAGAAAACACCGCAAGGGGACGCTAAGCCACTGCCCTTTATCTGCTCTTATCATTTAGTAGCTATCATGAGTTGACACGGCCCGTACATCCAAAAACCAGGAGAGCAGCGAATGAGCGAAGCGACGGCAGGGGCGCAGCCGACGGTGGCGCGCGGGCCGCTGGGCGAGGTCGTCGCGCTCTTCGTGCGGCTGGGGTTCACCGCCTTTGGGGGGCCAGCCGCGCACATCGCCATGATGCGCCAAGAGGTCGTGACGCGCCGCAAATGGCTCAGCGACGCGCATTTCGCCGACCTGATCGGCATCGTCAACCTCATCCCCGGCCCGAACTCGACGGAGCTCGGGATCTATCTGGGGTATCTGCGCGCGGGGTGGCCAGGGCTGATCGCGGCGGGCATTGGCTTCATCACCCCGGCGATGCTGATCGTGCTGGGCATCGCATGGGCCTATGTGCAGTTCGGCGCGCTGCCCGCTGTGGGCTGGTTTCTCTATGGCATCAAGCCGGTGGTGGTGGCGATCATCGCGCAGGCGCTGTGGGGGCTGGCGCGCACGGTGCCGCGCACACTCTGGGCAGCACTCGTCGCCGGGGCGGTGGTGGTGGGCTTCCTGGCGGGGCTAAACACCATCATCTTGCTGCTGGTCCCCGGCGCGGTGGGGCTGCTGATCGCGACGCGGCGACGCCCCACCGCGCCAACGGGGATGCTGGCGCTCTTCCACGCTCACTGGCTCGCCGCCGCTGCGGGCCTCGCGTCCTTCAGCTTGCTGGCGCTCTTCCTCAATTTCCTCAAGATCGGGGCAGTGCTGTATGGCAGCGGTTATGTGCTGCTAGCCTTGTTGCACGACACCTTCGTCGTACAACTGCACTGGCTGACGGATCGGCAACTGTTGGACGCGATCTCAGTCGGGCAGTTCACTCCGGGGCCGGTCTTCACCACGGCAACCTTCGTGGGGTATCTGGTTGGCGGCGTGCCAGGGGCGCTGCTGGCGACGCTCGGCATCTTTTTGCCCGCCTTCCTCTTCGTGCCGCTGATCCATCCGCTGGCGGTGCGGTTGCGGCGGTCGCCCGTGCTGGCAGGCTTTTTGCGCGGGGTGAATGTAGCGGCGCTGGCGCTGATGGCAGGGGTGCTGGTGCAGCTTGGCCGCGCCGCGCTGATCGATCCGCTGACGGTGGCGTTGGCGGTCGTGTCGCTGGCGATTTTGCTGCGCTTCTCGCTCAACTCGGCCTGGCTGATCCTGGCGGGCGGGGTCGTGGGCTTGCTGGCGCGGGGCATCGGCTAGGGCGCGGGGGTCAAGCGCGTGTAAAATTCGGTGAGGTCCGCCAGCGCCGCCGCCATGGTCGGGTGCGTGTGCAGCGCGACGGTGCGCCCCCCGACGAAAAGCGACACGAAAAATTTCGCCCTCGCCGCGCCCGCCACGCCCCACCGCTCTGGGTCGTAGTGCTGCACCCCCAGGAAGGCCTTGAAGCGCCGCGCCGGGGCGACCACGCGCCCCAGGCGACGGCTGCGGCCCCAGCCCACCAGGCCCGCCGCGACGTAGGCCCCCGGCTGCGCGTCCCACGCGAGCTCGTAGATCGCGGCCCATTCGATAGGTGGCATCGGCATACCGCCCTCCCCTCTTTTCCTCGATGCTATCACATCGCCGTGCGGCGGCGCGTAGGAAAGGCGGGCTGGCGCGCTTGACAAATCGTGTGGAGCGAGTAATCTAAGGGATGTTAGCCCTGCGTCAAAAGAGGAGAATGGCGGGTGAGTACCGAATATCGTTGTGGTCACTGTGGCAACGCCCTGACCGAAGCGGAACTAGATGGCGGCACCTGCCCCCACTGTGGCGCGCAGATCAGCCCCTTTGGCGATGTGGTGCAGCCCCCCGCGAAATCGCCCCTCGCCAGCGAATGGCCCAACGCGTTTCTCGAACCGCCAGTCGTGGCCCCCCCCGTGAAGACGAAGTTCCCCACGCGCCCGCTGGAAGACCCCACCGAGCGGCTCAACGCCATCCGGGCGTCGCGCACGACCGGGCGGCTGGCCCCCCTCACCCCAGACGCGCCACCACGCACCACGCCCCTGGGGCTGATGCTGGGCATCGGCATCGCCGTGGCCCTGGTGCTGGCCTGCACCATCGCCGCCACCGGCACCCTGCTGAATGGGTTTTCCGGTGCCAAGGTCCCGCGCGCGAGCACCACCACGAAACGGGTGCCCACGCTGACACCTCCCGCGACCTATGGGGGCTTCGGCTTCCCCACGCAATCGCCCGATGTGACGCCGTTGCCCTTCACCGGCACCATCCCCACCGCCGCGCCGACCTCGACGGCGTATGGCGCGAACCTCACGCCGACGCCCGCGCCGACCCTCACAGGGGCACCCGAGTTGAGCGTCAACCCAACAACCTGGACGGGCAAATGCACCGCGAAGAACGTGCCGACCTTCGCCCTCACCGATAGCGGCGGCGGACAGATCACCTGGTCAGCGACCGCCGACCCCGGCGTCATCTTCGCGCCAACCACGGGGACGGTGGCCAGCGGCGGGCCACCCACCACAGTAACGGTGTCGGCCTCGCCCGCCCCCCACGCGACGCTCACCTTCACCGACACGTCCACCCCTGGCGCACAGCCGATCACGGTGCAGTTCATCTGCCGCTGAGCCGTGGCAGCATGCGAACGACTGGCGCGCCGCCCCGCTGACGGCATACAATCCAACATGGGCCATGTGCCCAGGGAATTTTGCCTATGTATGAGGGAGAGCGATGGAAGCTTTGACCATCTCATCGATGACGCTGCGGCTTGGCGGCGTGCTCACGTTGATCCTAGGCCTGATCTTTTGGTCAGGGAATCTCGATGGATTGCAGCCCATCCACATGACGCTTGGCATCTTGGTGGTCGCGTCGCTGCTGTGGTTAGCGTTCCTCTTTGCCCAGGCGGGGCAGAGCATGGCCCTGGTCATCGCCGCTGTCGTGGTCGGCGTCGCCCTAGTGGTGGTGGGCCTGACGCAACAGTCCATCCTGACGGAGCGCGCGCATTGGGTCATTCAGGTGACGCATCTGGTGCTGGGGCTGGCGGCGCTGGGCCTGGGCGAGGTCATGGGGGCGCGGCTGCGGCGCGGGGCCACCGCCGCCGGGTGAGGTCACTCGGGCAGCGGCGCGTAGTGGCTGCGCAGGTACAACAGGGGAGTGCCCTCGCGCGCGCCCAAGCCCACGACCTCGCCCAGCAAGATGAGATGGTCGCCAGCGGGGTGCGCCTCGACCAGCCGACAGTCGACCCACGCCAGTGCCTCATCAAAGATCGGCGCGCCCGTGCTCGCCGCATGCGTCGGCGTCTGGGTGAAATGCACATACTTCGCCGGACCGTTCGTGGCGAAGGAGCGGGCTAGCGCCTCTTGCGCCCCCGTGAGGATGTTGACGCAAAAGGCCCCGCTCGCCTGGATGGGCGCGAGGGTCGCGTTTTGGGTGCCGATGCAGACCATCACCAGCGGCGGGTCGAGCGAGACGGAGGCGAAGGCATTCGCGGTGAAACCCCCATACGCGCCGTCGTGCGCCGCCGTCACGATGGTGACGCCCGTGGCAAACTGGCCCATCACCGAGCGAAATTGGGCGGCATCGACCGCTGGTTGTGATTGTGGCGTCTTCATGAAAGCTGGCTCCGCGCGATATCAAGATATTAGGCTCCCCTAAGGGTTGATCATAAGTATAGCGCACGCGGGGCGGGTTGCGCTAGCGTGCCCCACCCCTTGCGTGGATGGGGTGTTTTTGCCTATGATGGGGATCTGACACCGCGCGAGAAAGATGGGGACGCTGATGGCGAAGGGCACACTGGCGACACGCAGCACGGCGGTGCCTGGACGGCGGGCGCGGCTCGCCTCGCCCTGGCCGCTGGTGGCGCTCGTCTTTGTCGCCATCAACATCCGCACGGTGTTGCTGGCGGTGCCGCCCATCCTCCCGCTCATCCAGCATGACCTGGGGCTGAGCTATGCCGCCACGGGCTTCCTGAATGCCCTGCCGCCGTTGATGCTGGGGCTGCTGGCGTATCCGGCGTCCTTCGTCATCGGGCGGCTGGGGGCGCAACGCGCGGTGCTGGTGTCGGTGACGGGGCTGGCGATCCTCAACGCGGCGCGGGCCTTCGCGCCCAACGCGGCGCTGCTGATCGCGGCAACGGCGCTGATGAGTGCCAGCATAACGCTGGGCCAGACGGCGCTGCCCACCATCGTGCACGAACGCTTCGCCCGCTTCGTGGGTCAAGTGACGGCGGCGTACTCGGGCGGCATGATGGTGGGCGAGGTCATCGCGGCGGCCCTGACCGTGCCGCTGGTGCTGAACGTGCTGGTCGGCGGCAATTGGCGCGCCACCTTCCTCATCTGGAGCGTACCCATCGTGGCGTCGCTCATCCTGTGGGTGGTGGCGATGCCACGGAGCACGGCCCCTGCGGCTGGCACGGGGACCACCCACGCCATGGCGACGCCCGCGCTACCCATGGTGAATCCGCTGCGGTCGTGGCGCGTCTGGCAGAGCAGCATCTTGCTCGGCTGCGGTTCGCTCCTCTTTTTCGGCATGGATACGTGGATTCCCGAATATTATCACCACCTGGGGCGCGGCGATGGGTCGCTGGCGCTGACGGTGCTGACGGTCGGGCAGATCCCCGCCATCATCGCGCTCACCATCTTTGGGCGACAACTCGCGGGCAAGCGCATCGGCTTCGTCGTCGCGGGGGGCGTCGCGGCGGCAGCGATGGTGCTGTGGTTCGTGCTCCCGGCGGCGTGGGGCGTGGCGCTCAGCGCGGTGGTGGGCGCGGCCTCGGCGGCGCTTTTCATCCTGGGGCTGTCGCTGCCGCCGTTGCTGGCGCATGGGCGCGGCGTCGCCCAGGTGAGCGGCATCATGATGGGGCTGGGCTACACCATCGCCTTCTTTGGCTCGTTCCTCGGTGGCATGCTGTGGGACGCGACGGGCATCGCCATCACCGCCTTCGTGCCCGTGCTGGTCGCCTGTGTCGCCGTCACCGCGCTCAGCTTGCTGATGCCCGACATCCCCGCGCAGAGCGCCGAAAGATCATCTGTCGCCGATTAGTCGCTGGTTTTACTGACAACAGACCTTATTGTGGAATGGGCAACATGGCGAGGAATATGCATGGTGCATGGGTATATTGATGTTACAGATGATGCGCGCCAGTCGTCATGATCTGTATCACGGGGGACATCACAGGACGTTTGGTCGCCCGACTCCCCACCATTATCCAGATTTTTGGATGCTGCCATGATCGAATTCGCCTCCTCCATCTCAC
Source organism: Ktedonobacterales bacterium (assembly GCA_038234855.1). Classification (GTDB taxonomy): domain Bacteria; phylum Chloroflexota; class Ktedonobacteria; order Ktedonobacterales; family JACDGC01; genus JACDGC01. Next base: position 5,321 of record JBBQSR010000136.1, read on the forward strand.
CGCAATCGGCGCAGCGGGGCTATCTGCCCCTGGGCGCGTACAGCATCATCGGCGATTGCCGCACGGCGGCGCTGGTGGGCAATGATGCCTCGGTTGATTGGTGTTGTCTGCCTGACTTTGACTCGCATGCCGTGCTTTCACGCATCATCGGTGCGCCGCGTGGCGGCTATCTGTCGCTGACCGAGCCAGAGACGGGGGCCAGCCCCATCACCCTCCGGCAAGCGTACCTGCCCGATACCGCCATCCTCACCACCGAGGTCCAGCTCAGCACGGGACGACTGTTGGTGACAGACTTCATGCCCATGCACGGCCTCTTGCCGCTGAATGGCCATGGTGACGACCCCTGCATCGTCCGGCAGATCACCGCGCTAGAGGGCGAGTGCCAGTTCGCCGTGCGCTTCAAGGTCGCCCCGGATTATGGCCGCACCCAGCCGCGCATGACGGTAAATGACGAGGGCGTCATCGCCGCTGGTGGCTCGGGCGTGGTGGTGCTGAGCTATGCTGATGGCAACGCCGAGGGGGCCTCTCTCGAAAATCCCTTTGGCCCCTTTAGCAGCGTGCACACCCTGCGCCCCGGTGAGCGCCTGACGTTGGTGCTGGGCTGGGCACAGCATCCGCACCTCGCCAGCCGGTTGCGCCGCGCCCTGCGCCGCGACTGGCGGCCCGACTTCGATGCCACCCGTCACTTTTGGGAAGAATGGACGGCGGCGGGCACCTATAGCGGCCCCTATCGCGACGCCGTCGTGCGCAGCGCCATCACGCTGAAGCTGCTGACCTTCGCCCCAACGGGCGCGATGGTGGCCGCACCGACGACCTCGCTGCCCGAGCGCATCGGCGGCACGCGCAACTGGGACTATCGCTACACGTGGATTCGCGACGGCTCCTTCGCGGCGGGCGCGCTGGCCTCGCTGGGCCACCTGGAAGAGGCGCGCGACTTCGTGCGCTGGGTCGAACACCGCGAACGTCTGTCGGACCGCGAACTGCGCGTGATGTACGGCATCCGGGGTGACCGCGACCTGCCCGAGCTCGAGATCTCGCCGCTAGAGGGCTATCAGCACTCCGGTCCGGTGCGCATCGGCAATGGCGCGGTGGAACAGCGCCAGATGGACATCTACGGTGAATGGCTCGACTGCGTCGCGCGCGTCTACCTGCACCCCGACGCCCCGACGCCGGACCGCTGGCTGTGGGCGCTGATCGACGCGACGGTGACGTATGTCTGTGACCACTGGCAGGACCCCGACGCGGGCATCTGGGAGGTGCGCGGCGGCAGCCAGCACTTCGTCTATTCGAAGGTGCTGTGCTGGGTCGCGGTGGACCGGGGCATCCAGCTTGCGGAGCAGTATGGCTGGGACGTCGACCTGCCCCGCTGGCGGCTGGTGCGCGACACCGCGCACGCGGATGTGCTGGCGCATGGCGTGAACGAGGCGACCGGCACCTTTAAGATCGCCTATGACCTCGACGGCCTCGATGCCGCGACGCTGATGATCCCCATCGTCGGCTTCCTGCCCCCGCGCGACCCACGCGTCATCGCCACGACGAACGCCATCGCGCAGAATCTGACAGATGAGCGCGGCTTCGTCTTTCGCTATCGCCACTTCGACGACGGCGTGGGCGGCGAGGAGGGCACCTTCGTCATGTGCTCGTACTGGCTGGCGGAAAATCTGGCGATGCAGGGCCGCGCCGCCGCCGCCCACGCGCTCTTTCGCCGCCTGCTCGAACATGCCAGCCCCACGGGCCTGCTGAGCGAGATGATCGACTCTGAGAGCGGGCGACTGCTGGGCAACTATCCCCAGGCGTTCTCGCACCTGGGCCTCATCCGCACGGCGACGGTGCTGGCCCAGTACGGCAACGGCGAGTGAGTGCACACGACGCGGCGGCGTACCAGATGGTACGCCGCCGTGTTCGCCCTGCGCGACTACTTCTTTTGCGTCAGCAACTTTTGATACGCCTCGTTGAGACGCTTCATCTCGGCCTCATCGCCGCCCGTATCGGGATGCAACGCCCGCGCCTTCTGACGATAGGCATGCTTGATTTCTGGCAAGCTTGCCCCCGCTTGCACACCGAGCACTTCATACTCGGCACGCAAGCGATTCGCCACGCGCTCAGCGAAACGGCGCTCACGCTGCTCGCGTGTGGCCTCGAATAGCGCATCTACCTTTGCCTGAATCGCGGGGTCAATCGGCAGGTCGGCCATCGCTTTTTTCAAGGTCAACCGCGCATGTTTTTGGGGGCTTGTCTTTCGTCAATGCTGCTCATAGGCTTCCATGAGCGCATCGACATCTGGGCGTGCTTGTGGAAGGACTTTCGTGCTTATTGCTTTATGCATCGTTTTCCAGCCTTAACACTGGTCTGTTCCATCTTATCACTAATAGCGTCAGCCAGGCAAGCCGTGCCACTCGTGGGTCAGCAGCCCGAAATAATGTTCGTCGTCGAATTGGTCGCGGAAGACGTAGCGTTGGCGCAGGACGCCCTCGTAGGTGAAGCCGAGCTTGAGCAGCAGCCCCTTGGACCGCTCGTTAGCGATGTCGATATTCGCCTCGACCCGGTGCAACCCCATCGTGCTGAAGGCATTGGTCAGGATCGCCGCGACCGCCTCGGTCATGATGCCCTGCCCCCAAAAATCGGGATGCAGATCGTAGCCGATCTCCGCGCGATGGTAGCCCTCATCAAAATGAAAGAGGCAACACGACCCGATCAAGCGATCATCGCCCTGCTGAGTGATCGCCCAGCGGATGCTATCATGGTCGGCGTACCACGTCTGGATGCGCTCGATGTACCCGCGCGTCTCCGCGACGGATTGATGCGGCTCGCTTCCCGTGTAACGCTGCGCATCGGCATTCGACCGCACCAAGAAATAGGCAGCATCGTCATCGAGTCGGTATTCGCGCAGGAGCAGGCGTGAGGTGGTCAGCACCGGAAAAGTAGCAAATGTCTCATCAATAGTCATTCGGTTGTTCCATTCGTTTCGTGTTCTTCGTGGGATGTCGTGGTTGGCGCGTGCGAACTCGCCCCATTTTCATCGCGCTCTTTGGCTTGCAGCGCGTCGGCTTCGGCGTCGCGGCCCAGGGTGCGCAGGGTGGCGAGCTTCAGTTCCAGCGCCATGCGGGCAAAGCGGCCCGTGGGGACCAACAGCAGGGCGCGGTCGAAGTGGCCGAGGGCCTCTTCGTGCCGCCATTGGCCCGACATATCCATGCCACGGCGCATTAGGTGCAGCGCCTCTTTTTTGGCCTCCAGGCCCCGTGGGTCGGCGGCGTCAGACTCAGCCATGGGCGGTTACTCCGGCAGGGCGCGGACGGCGGCGGCGAAGCGTCGCCCGCGATCCTCATAGTTCGTGAACATATCGTGGCT
>JBBQSR010000137.1:0-8654 GCA_038234855.1 Ktedonobacterales bacterium
TGCTAGTTGTTGGCACCATAGAAAACTTGTGGCGCTACCCAGTCAAAAGTATGCGCGGTGAAGCAATGACTGAAATGTATTTGGGATTTTCCGGCGTGTACGGCGACCGCTGCTTCGCCTTTAAGAATTCCGCCGCAAGCAAAGGATTTCCCTATCTCAATGCGACGACACAGCCGCAGATGCTACGTTATCGTCCACAGTTTCGCTACCCGGAAAGGGCGGCCAAACCGCCGAATTTGACCGAAGCGCTGCGCATTGCTCCTGGGGTCACTCCGGCGAATGCTGAACCTCGCGACCTCGATTTGGATATTGCGACGCCCTCTGGTACGCTCGTCGCCATCGATGACCCGGCATTGCTGGTCATGCTCAGTGAAGGATTGCGCGGCGAAAATCACCTCTCGCTCGTGCGTTCAGACCGCGCATTGACCGACTGTCGCCCAGTTTCGTTGATAAGTGCGCAGACCATCCGCCAGGTCGAAACTGAGGTCGGGGTGCCGATCGATAGACGCCGTTTTCGGGCGAATATCTGTCTGAATCTCGCGGCGAATGCTGGTTTTGTCGAGGATGGATGGGTTGGCCATAGACTGCGTCTCGGTGAGCGCGCGGAGATGATGGTGCTGGAACGTGACCCGCGTTGTGTGATGATTTCGCTTGACCCAGACACGAGCGAACACAACCCAGACGTCTTACGCAGTGTTGTCAAGGCGCACTCGAATTTTGCGGGCGTGTATGGTGCTGTTGTCGTTGAAGGCGTAGTAAAGCAAGGCGATGCAGTGTATGTATTGGCTTAAGTAAGCTTCCAAACATCGGCTGTTTTGCCGTAATGCGCAGTCGCAATGCGAGTGCTATCAGGCGACCACGCGACACTCATCACCGCGCTCGCATCGCGACTGGGGATGATGAGGGAGAGTCCAGTGGAAATATCCCATATGCGCGTTGTTGCATCCTGACTACTGGTTGCGAGGAATTTGCCGTCTGCTGACCAGGCTACGCCTGTTACTGCCGATGTATGACCCGTTAAGCTCCCCACCAATTTTCCGGTCTGCGCATCCCAAAGACGCGCAGTTTTGTCTCCACTGCTCGTGATGAGCGCTATGCCATCAGGCGACCATGCCACCCCGGTCAGATACGCTTGGTGGCCTTTGAGTCTCAGGATTGGGATGCTTGATTGTGCATCCCAGATACATGCCGTTGTGTCGTTGCTCGCAGTGGCTAGGCGATTCCCATCGGGGGACCAGGCGATGCTGTGGACGGCAGCAGTATGGTGGGTGAGGGTGCGCAGGAGTTGGCCGGTGTGGGCATGCCAGATCCGCGTCGCATGATCATTGCTCCCAGTGGCGATAAAGGGGGTATGGGGGGACCAGCTCACGCCATAGACAAGCTCAAGGGTTTCCTCGGTGAAGATGTGCAGAAGTTGGCGTGTTTGCGCATCCCAGATGCGGGCCGTGTTGTCATAACTTCCCGTGACAATGGATGTGCTCTCAGGTGACCATGCTACGCAGTTGATGCCACCACGATGGCCAATAAATGTTTGGTTGAGTTGGCCCGTATCGGCATCCCATGTCCGAGCGGTGTTGTTCCTGCCGGTATAACTTCCCGTAAGGATAGCCTTGCCATTCGGTGACCAAGCAATGCTTTTCAGCGGTGACGTGTGACCGATAAGCGTGTGTAGCAATGTTCTGGCGATGACCATCGTAAGTGACCTACATCTTGAGAGTTGGTATCCATTGTGGTCGGGATGGTAGTCAAACAAAAAAAATGCAGTTGTCAGAGAAGCTCTGACGCCTGCATTCATGCGGAGCCGATGGTGAGATTCGAACTCACGGCCTGCCATTTACGAAACGGCTGCTCTACCCCTGAGCCACATCGGCGGATACATAGCTAGTGTATCACAGGATCGAAATGATGGCAAGGGGAGATAGACTCTAGCGGGACTATTTGGCTGCCATTGACGAAACGGCTGCCTTCATTCTTGCTCCGACATTTCGTCGTCGGTTTCGGGCACGGCCTCGCCGCGTAGGCCGGTGCCACTGATGACCACACAGTACTCGCCGCGTGGCTCCTCGGCGGCGAAACGGGCGATCAGCTCGCTCAGCGTGCCACGGTCGACGCGCTCGAATCGCTTGGTGAGGTCGTTGGCGACGGCGGCACGGCGGTCGCCATAGACGGTCAGGGCATCGGCCAGGAAGTCGCGCAGACGGTAGGGACTTTCGTAAAAGATGAGCGTGTGCGGCGCGGCGGCATCCAGCTCAAGGAAGCGGCGGCGCGGCCCACCCTTGCGCGGGGGAAAGCCGCGAAACGTGAAACTGTGCACCGGCAGACCCGATAGCACCAGCGCCATCACGAAGGCGGCGGGGCCAGGAATCATCGTCAGCGGCACCTCCGCCGCGATGGCACGCCGCACTAAGGTGAAGCCGGGGTCCGAGATGCCCGGCGTTCCCGCATCAGTCACGACCGCGACGGATTGGCCCTCGGCCAACAAGGCCATGATCTTCTCGCCCGCGCGGGCCTCGTTGTGCTCGTGAAAGGCGATTTGCGGGCGTTTGATGCCATGCTTCGCCAGCAGCATCCCTGTCTTGCGCGTGTCTTCGCTGGCGATGAGGTCCGCTGTGTTCAGCGTCTCGATGGCGCGCGCCGAGAGGTCGCCCATGTTGCCGATGGGCGTGGCGACGAGGTACAGCGGCATGGGCATTCGTCCTTTGTCTTTTTCTCAGCAGAGCACGCGACGCGCTCTGGCTGCCGCGCACCCCGAGCGATTCCCTAGCGCGCGCCCTTCACCTGCCGCACCAGCAGCGTGCCCAAGCCAAAGAGTACCACCGCGATGCCAAAAAGCAGCGAGTAGCCCAGATTCTTGTTCCCTGCGCTGCGCAGCACGTTGATGATGATGCCGCCGAGCGTTACGCCGATCACCTGGGGAATGATGCCCGCCGCCGACCACACACCCATATTTTTGCCCGCCTGGTCGGTGGGGGGAAGGACATCCGTCGCCAATGCCCAGTCAACCGAGGTATAGGCCCCATATCCCAGGCCAAAGAAGCCCGCCGCTACCATGGCCGCCGTGAACAACGTCGCGAGGTTGGTGGTGACATAGGGAACGAAGATGAAGACGAGGCAGGTCAGCGTCATCATCGCACCCGAGAGGTACACCAGCGGCTTGCGCCCGATGCGGTCCGACAGCGAGCCACCGACGAAGGTGGTGATGAGCGAGGTCGCCAGCACGATGGGAAAGAACGATCCGCTGATATCGCCCGTCGCGTTGGCCCGATGCAGCACATCCGCGAAGTAATAGACCAGGAAATTGTTGATGGACCAAATGCCCGTCATGACCAGCACCCGCGTGAAAAGCACCCAGGTGAAGTCGGGATAGCGTCGCGTTTCCAGGCTGAACCGTTGGCGGAAATCCGCCCATGTAAAGGGCGTGACGGTCGCGGGCAAGGTCTCGTGGACCGTCAGCACCGTCACCACCACGAAGAAGGTCTGCACTGCCGCCAACGCCAGGTAAAAGATGAAGATTTCGCGCCCAAAGGCGGCTTTGTCGACGGTGCCGGTACCATAGTGGACGAGGTTGCCAGCAAAGAGAAAGCCGCCGATGGTGCCAAGCAGCGTCATGACGCCGAACCACCCCGAAGCCGAGCCTCGCTGAGGCCCCGGCACCTGATCCGCGATGATCGCACTCCAGGGCGCATTTGCGAAGTTATTGGAGATCTGCAACGCGATGAAGAGCGCGGCCATCGTGAAGATGCCCGTCCCTGTAGAGGTGTGCAGCAAAAAGTCGCGCCCCACGAAGGCGAAGGCGATCAGCGTCGCGACATTGACCACCGTTCCAGCGATCATGAAGGGACGGCGGCGACCCAGCTTTAGCCGCACATAGTCGCTGGCCGAGCCAGTGAGCGGATTGACAAAGAAGGCGACGAAAGTTCCCCAGACGAGGACGAGGGCGAGATTGATCGACTTGCTCGCATCGCCGAAATAGACGGCGACCTGGGCGGGAATGACGACGCTGATGAGGGCGATCCAGTGGAAGTTGTTGGCGAACCAAAACAGGTTGATCTTGATCTGCGCCCATTGTGAGATGCGCCGTGACAGGGTGGCACTCGCCACCAGGGTCGACGGCTGCTCCATACTCGCCATGCGTGCTGGACTCCTTTCGCCGCGTCTGCTGCGGTGGGGAGGAAAGAGAAAGTGGGCGGAATAGCGGCCATCCCGCTGCCACTATGATAGCACGCCGCCATGGGGCGACACCACCGCCAAAAGGACCACAAAGATGTGAAGTGATGGTGCCGATAGAGGGAAACGATCCATTCAGGGCCCTTCCCGCTGAATGTGTGCATTTTGGGCTTGCTGCATCGTCTACAATCTGAGAGGGTGTTGAAAAGGATTTGCGCTTGCCCCCTGTCTTGGCATATCATGGATGAGCAGTGGCGGCACAGTAGGAGTACCCCCATGTTTACACGCTTGTTGATCCTTGGCGCGGTGGCCCCCCACCTGGGCGGCCTCGATGGATTCTTGCAGCAATATGGCGTCTTTGCCTTGTTCATTTTGGTGCTGCTGCAAGATGTCGGGGTGCCGACGGGGCTGCCCGGCACAGCGTTGGTGTTGCTCGGGGGCTATCTGGTGTACCTCCACGCGGCGAATCTGCATGTGGTGGCGTTGTCCATCGCGCTAGGGGCCTTCATCGGGGCATCGGGGATGTTCTTCCTGGCGCGCTATGGTGGGCGACCGTTGGTGCTGCGACTGGGCCGCTTCGTGGGGCTGACGGAAAAGCGGCTGGACGGCGCGTCGGGGGTGCTGGACCGCTGGGGGCCGCCGATGCTGCTCATTACGCGGGTGGCACCGGGGACGCGCGTCTACATGACGATCTTCGCGGGGATCTCGGGGTGGACGTACCGACGCTTCGCGTTGTGGACGGGCATCTTTGTGCTGCTGTGGTCCTATACCTTTGTCAGCATTGGCGCGGCGCTGGGAAGCCGCGCGGCCCCCGTTGGCCGCGTCATTGGTCGCTTCGGCATCAGCGCGCTGGTCGTCCTGGCCATCGGCGCGGCCCTGTATTATGGTGTACGCTATCTCATCAACAGCCCCCAGACCCGTGAGAACGCGCTCGTGGTGGCGGTCGCACGGGGCCTGGCGGCGTCTGGCTTAACCCGCTTTTTTCGACCCACGCTGGGCGTGTCGTCGACCCCGCCCGAGCCAGCGACGGCCCCTGTCTTCGCCGACGCATTGACTCCCGCCATCGCCATGCAGATGGCCCTGCCGGTGGATGATCTGGCAGCCGCAGAATCCGGCACGATGCCATCCGAAACCGCATCCCTGCGATAAACAGCATCCAAGGAGATCCCGCTTCATGCGCATCCTCATCCTCGGCGGCGATGGCTTTTGTGGCTGGCCGACCACACTCTACCTGTCAGAGCGCGGCCACGAGGTCGCCATCGTCGATAATCTGGCCCGCCGCGCATGGGATGTGGAGTTGGGCGCGAATTCACTGGTACCCATCGCCTCCATTCACGAGCGCGTCACGACGTGGCACGATCTGACGGGGAAATCCATCGGCCTGCACCTGGGCGATTTGCAAGATTACGCCTTCGTCGCGCAGGTTTTCAGCGCGTTCCAGCCCGAGGCTATCGTGCATTATGCCGAGCAGCGCAGTGCCCCCTATTCGATGATCGACCGCCAGCACGCTGTCTTTACCCAAGTCAACAATGTCGTCGGCACCCTCAATGTGTTGTATGCGATGAAGGATATCGTCCCCGATGCCCACCTGATCAAGCTGGGCACGATGGGCGAGTATGGCACCCCCAACATCGACATCGAGGAAGGCTACATCGAGATCGACCACAATGGGCGCAAAGACACGCTGCCATATCCCAAGTTACCCGGCAGCATGTATCATGCTTCAAAAGTCCACGACAGCACCAACATGCATCTGGCGGGTCGCATCTGGGGCTTGCGTTCGACCGATCTGCACCAGGGCGTCGTCTACAACGTGCAATCCGATGAGACGGCGCGCGACCAGCGGCTGTGGAATCGCTATGATTACGATGGCGTCTTCGGCACAGCGCTGAACCGCTTCTGTTCGCAGGCGGCGCTGGGGCATCCGCTGACGGTGCACGGCACGGGGGGACAGACGCGCGGCTTCATCGACATCCGTGATACGGTGCGCTGCATCGAGCTGGCCGCGCAAAATCCGGCGGATCGCGGGGAGATGCGCGTGTATAACCAGTTCACCGAGCAATGGTCGGTACAGCAGTTGGCCGACCGCGTGCATGCCGTGGCGAGCACGATGGGGATGGAGGCGACCATTGACCACGTCACCAATCCGCGCGTCGAAAAAGAGGAGCACTACTACAACGCCAAGCACACCCGCCTGGTGGAACTCGGCTTGCAGCCGCATCTGCTGACCGATGACACCATCCGCGAACTGCTGGTTGCCGCGCGCGACTACCGCGACCGCATCATCACCGAGCAAGTCGCCGCCAAGGTGCAATGGAAGTAGCGTTCGCACCGACGCGACACGAAGGGCGCGCCACACGGCGCGCCTCTCACGCCGTGATTGCATTTTGTCCCAGGATATGCTATCCTACCTACAGGTTATTTTTGCCCCTATAGCTCAGTGGACAGAGCGATGGCCTCCGAAGCCATAGACCGGCGTTCGAGCCGCCGTGGGGGCACCGCCCATAGACCTGTCGTAGGCTCCGAACATCGGAGCCTTCTTCTTTTGGTGCAGGTTCCTCAATCGTCAGGCCACTTATGGCTTGCGAGAACGCTTCCATGCGAAACTTAAAGTGAACGTCGATACGGTCAGGGTATACGTCGATGCGGTCGATGAAACGCCTCACCAGCTCTTGCTGTTCCGTCAACGTGCCATCCGTGAGCGTCTTGCCCATCTCATCGAGCACGCGCTGAGCGTCAGCCATTGAAATGCGCCGCACGCGATTCTGCAACGACTGTGACTTGAGGCTATTCATGCGTGAGGTTGCTTCCAACCACGCACGATTGGCGGCATCATACTGTGCTTGCAAGATATCTGTGACGCCACGCTTACCAATCAAATCAACAATGTTTTCGACCTTCTTTTGCTGAAGCTTGGCAAGACGCGAGGCTTCTTCCAACTGGGAATCAACTGTTGTGGTGCTTTGCTCTAGAATCGCGTTGGCCCGCTCGACCTCAGAGCGCACATACTCAGCCGTCAGGACGTGCTGGCGCAGCATATCGACCACCGCACCATCTAAGCGCCAACAGGGGATACGTGGGAGGCTACATGCCGTGCCACGGTCACGAATCTTGGTACTACATCGATACACGCGCGTATCTGGCCGACGAGTATCGGTTTGTCCTACGAGCGTGGTTGGCTTGCCATGCTCAGAGCAAACACCGCAATATAGCAGGCCAGTAAGCAAGTAGCCAGAAGACAGCGACCGAGGATGTGTGACCTGGCGTGTTCTTTTCTGGCGGTTTGCCTGGACCTGCAAATATTCTTCCAAAGAGATATACGCCTCACAGAAGCGCCCGCCATCTTCCCACGTCGCCGGGTAGCGGATGCCATGATACTTGAAGATGCCCGCATAGAGCAGATTGTCAAAGAAGTCCGAGTAATGCTTAGAATCACTGTACAGGTGCGTCGCTTCATGAATCTCTAAGTAGCTAGCGTTGTCGTCTATTTTCATGCGCCAAGCAAGGAGAACACGCGCGGCGAGATCCTCATCTTTGACGAGATGGTTGCCCATACGTGCCTCGCCATTATGCCGCTTGCCTATTTCTACCTTTTCGACGCGATAACCAACCGGAACCGTGCCACCAGGCCAATAGCCCTGGTCCACCACAAATGACAGACCACGCTTCACATCAGAGGATAAATCTTCCAAAAAGCGTTGATTCTTCCAGTCGATGAACGCTTCATAAATGGGGGCCATCTCATTGTTGGGGACATCATCAACCTTGCTGATAAGCACATAGCCCAGCTTGCGTAGCTCAGCCTTGTAAAATTGGGCATCCAATTGGTCACGCGCAAACCGAGCAAACGACCATAGCGCGATGCCATCTACTTGACGCGCACCTTGACGAGCGAGGGCGATCATCTCTTGAAACTGGGCACGATCTTCACGACTGCCCTCTAGTGCCTCATCGGCGAAGGTGCGCTCTAGGACCCACCCGTTTTCAGTGAACCAATCGCGCAAACCTGCAATCTGGCTATCAATGGTCTGTTTTTCGCCTGGGGAGTGGCGCACATAGGCCCACAGTCGGCTACCCGCTGGCAAATCCCAGCGGCGCTGCTGTTCTTTCTGTGCCTTGCGGCGTTCCGTCACTTCAAAGCGTGGCATAAGCGGTTCCCCCTCCGACCTACGATACACTAAAAGAGCAAGGGGTAGATCACCCCATGCTCTCATTCTGTCACCAGCTATGGTATCTGGTAGCTAATCATCTTGCTCCCAAGGTGCCCCTTGGTTGAAGCTCGAAATAGCCTGATGACGCCGATCCGCCATCGCCTCATCTCCTTGAAACCATCGCTGATAGGGCAGCCGCGTCACCACCTGACGTTTGCATTTGATGCACCTCACCCCAACCACCCAAATCACCGTGCCCTCTTTAGCGCGCTGCCCCACTTGCAGCTTACCCCCACAGCGATAATGCCGCCCCTGTTCGTTCGCTTCTTGCTGTGT
>JBBQSR010000138.1:0-8652 GCA_038234855.1 Ktedonobacterales bacterium
CATCAGCGGGGCCATCATTCCCGAGACGCTGACGCACCTGCTCGACGACCTGACGACCGCACCAGCGGAACACCCGCACAGCACGTAAGGAGGCGACAGCGCGCGATGGGGGAGCAAGGGAAACGCGATCCATGGGAGCTAGCGGATGATGAGCCGATGCTCTGGCGACGCGTCGTGGCCGAACGCGCCGAGGACATCGGCCAGGTGGTGACACGCGCCGCTCGCTGGCAACACTTCGCCCTGCAAGCGATCCTCGAAGCCCTGGCCGAGCGGCCAGGGGCGGCGGCGCTCGATAGCATGGTGCTCTATGGCCCGCTCGCCAACGGCGTGGCCACGAGCAAGCTGACGGTGGCCGCCATCATCCGCGCCGGGGCACCCGCCGACGCGCAATCCGCCATTTGGGACGACCTGACCGAGATCTTCACCGACGCCGAAGTGATGTTCGCCATCAAGGTCGACTGCCTGCTCTTTAAAGAAGAAGAGATCCGCGATCCGTTGCGGGCACCCTATGCCTGGCAGGTCATCGCCCATGACCACCTGGTCGTGTGGGCGGGCACGACAGCACGGTAGATGCGTCGTCACCGCCAGGCGTCAGGCGGGGGTGCGCCGCCCGGCACGCGCGCCATTGCTAACGTAGACGATGCCCATGGCAAGCTGAACCACGATGGGCGTCGCCGCGAAGGCGAGGAAACGCCAATTGCCCGTCATCAGAGAAAGCACGGTGAAGCCCACGGCCAGGCTCAGGCTCACAACGATGAAAATGATGCCGCTGGTACGCATGCGTGCGGGATTCACGGGCTGACGCGTGGTCTGCGGCGCGGGTTGCTGCGAAATGCTCATGATGATACCTGAACCCTTTCCTTGATCGCTGATAATGGCGGAGCGCCTACGCGGTCCCATCGCCCGTGTCATCGAGCGGCTGCGCGACGATCCGCTGGAGCGCCCGCACATGCTGCGCGAAGGCGGTCGCACCTGCGGCGCTCATCGTCAGCCAGGTGCGCGGTCGCTTGCCCTCAAACACCTTCGTGATGCTGATGTACCCGGCCTCCTCTAGGGCGGTCAGATGGCGCGACAGGTTGGAATCGCTCAGTTCGAGATGATCGCGCAGGAACGAGAAATCGACCCGTTTACTGTGCGCCAAGATCGCCATGATCGAGAGGCGCACGGGCTGATGGATGGTGTCATCCAACGCGAGGCGTGGGTGGTGCGGCTGCTCCTCCGCGTCTGAAACGCTTTTGTGCGATGTCACCATTGGCTCAGTTCCTCTGCGCGCGGACCCATAAACGCCCGCCCGCGATGAGCAGGGGCAACGCCGTCAGCACCCCAATGGTCGTGAAGAGCAACGGAGGGTGTTGCGGAAAGAGCCTGATGCCCCCGATGAGGATGATGGGGTAGTACACCAGCAAGGTGACGAGCAAGACCACCAAGCCCTTGGTGCGCCGTGGCTGCACGGGCTGACGTGCCGCGTAGCGCGCAGTCACGACCGCACCGAGCGCGGCGATGGCCCCCCATAAACCACCCGCCACCGGCCCCGAAAAGAGATCGAAGAGCGCCAGACCGATGATGATGAGTCCGCCCCACAGCAGCAAGGTAACGCCATTGTTGACGCTGTGCCGCTCGACGCGTGCCTGGGCCTGTTGCACCAGGCGCAAACGCTCCAGCGCTTCTTGTGGTTCGATCTGCATTACCTTGTTTCCTTTCGAGAATCCACTTTACTGACACTCAAGTATATATCATAGAAGAAAGCGTTTGTCAAGGGCACGAGTAACCCCCGCTGACCAGTCAACGGGGGCAATGGAAGCACGCATCGTGGATGGTAGCGAGAGAGCAACTACCAGGCGATGTCGGGGAGCGGCGGCGTTAGGGCATCGACCTCGGCGGCGGTGAGGATGGACCGCACCTCGCGGCGCAGCGTCTCGGCGGCGGCGGTGTCGCGGCGGCGCAGATTCGCGGCGGCCACCACCCCAGCGGCACGGTGCAGCGCCCCCGCCTCGAGCAGAAAGTCGAGGTACGCGCGGGGCGTCACCGAAAGGATCGAGCACACCGGCACGACGAAGATCTCGTCGATGGTGTTACCCTTCGTCATGCCGATCTTGCCGCCCGACGGGCGGCGAAAGACCACCGAATATTCGAGCATACCGCACACCTCAGCGCCTGGGATGCACCATCGCGCGCTGCCGTTCGCCGCGTGGCGTCTACGATCCCAGACGCGCCGCCACTGGGGCAGTAACGTCGCCACCCGGAAGTCTCATCCCCGTCGCGCGGCCCCGCCACCAGTCCCAGGCCAGGTACCCCAGCGCCGGACCAAAGGCGACGATGGCGCGCAGCCCAAAGATCGGCGAGGCCGTCAGCGGCAAGAAGGCGTAGAGCAACAGCACTCCGTTACTCAGCAACACGGTTGCGCGTGTCAGGCGGTCCAGCGGGCGCAGCGCCACGACGGCCAGCGGCCAGATCGCGTACCACGGCCAAAACCAGCCGCTCGCCAGCACCAGATAGCCCAGCAGCACCCAGCCCGCCGCGCCCAGCACGTCGCGCCTGGCCCGCCGCCACAGTTGCCAGCCCCCCACGGCGGCGAAGGCCGCGATGCCCAGCAGCTTCAGCGTGGTGATGACCGCGCCCCGCACGCGACTGGGCGATGAATGCGTGGCGGCGACCGTCAGCCAGCGCAGCGGCCACGACACCATCTCGCTCAAGGAATTCTGTAGGCTCTGCGCGGGCGGGGAGTTGGCCAGCGCCAACAGGGTGCGCGGCCCGTACCAGAAGGGCACGACCAGCACCGCCGCCGCCGCCAGCACCACGCCCGCGCGCCACAGCGCCGCCCACGCGCGCCGCATCCACAGCCGCGCCAGTGTCTCATCCACTTGTGGCAACACCTGCGCCGCCATGTGCCACAACCAAACGGGCAACAAGAGCAGCAGCACATACTTCGTGGCAACCGACAGGCCCCACAGCGCCAGTCCCGCCACCTCTTGCCCCCGACTGATCAGGTACGCACCACCCAAGAAGCAGGTCAGCATCAGCGCGTCGTTGTGCGCGCTGGCCGCGAACTCGATCAGCGCCAAGGGATTCCAGGCATAGAGCAGCGTGCCCAGCAGGCGGCGGCGCGGCGCGATGCGCGTGAGGATTCCCCAGATCAGCGCGACATTGGCGAGGTGGCACCCCAGCGCCAGCAGCTTATACAGCGCCACGTAGACCGCCGCCGACCCGCCCAGCGCCTGCGCCACCACCGTCAGCGCGTTAGAGGCCAACAGCCACCCCGGCCCATAGACCGACCGCGTCTCGCGCCAATAGACATACGGCAAAAACGGATCGTGGGTGAACTGCGCGGGCAGCACCACCAGCGGATTCGCATGGTACAGCACACTGATGCGGCCATAGAGGATGTAGCTATAGACATCACCGGACGGTAGCGCGGGCATGCAGAGGAGGATGCCCCCCAACGCGGCGGTGACGGCCAGCACGAGGATGAGCACGCGTCCCTCCACCCGCCGCAATGGCACGGCCCGCTGGATCGCCCACCACAGCGCGGCGGCGGCCCCGATGCCCAGCACCGCCAGCAGCAGCAGCCCCCACGCGGGTGGCGTGGGCAGGTCGCCCGCTGCGGGGGGTGGCCCCGGTGCCAGCAGCCGCGCGGGCACCGCCCAGCGCCGCAGCCCCGCGAAGAGCGGCGAGGGAATGAAGTCGAGCCAGACCGAGGCCACCAACCACACCAGCAGCGCCGCCGCCGCGCCCAGCGCCAGCGCGGGTGCTGCCAGTCGTCGCCCCACCTCGCGCCATGTTGCCTCATGTACCATCGCGTGCCCTCCCTCGCCTAAAACGAACGAACTGACGCGAAAGGCGCGAGCAGTCCTTCACAGCATCCTTTGCTGAGGGCGTCTTGCTGCGCTGGCGTCGCACACCCAATCGGGCTACCCCACTCGACAATCGCGGATGGATGACCTATACTATAGAACATAAGTTCGATATTGTCTGGGAAGCGATATCGGCTGCGGCGATGGTGGGCACATAGGAGCGAAAGTGAGGGGCACACGATGGCGAATCTGACGATCAACGGCGCGACGATGCCAGAGGTCTGGGGCGACCAAACGGCGGTGGCGACCAAACCCAAAGCGATAGGCTGGGTGAAGATGGCCCCCGACGTGTTGCGCGCCATGACGATGGCAGCGAACCACGCGGGCCGCACGGCGAGCGAGATCTGGGCCGAGGCGGCGCGCGAATGGCTGCTGCGCAAGTCGCTCGACGCCGACTATGACGTGCTGGCGCACATGCCCGCACGCAAGCGCCCCGAGGACGCGCACCTCGAAGCGAAACGCACGCATCTGTGGGGCGGCATCGACTCGCTGATGTCGGCCATCCGCACCGATGACCCGGTCACTCAAAGGGAGCCGGAGCGTCGGTGAAGCCCAGTTCCTCGCGCAGGTCGCGCACCTGCTCGGCGGGCAAGACATTGAACATGACCAGCAGCGTTTGCAGGTCATAGTCTTTGCCCGCCGCCAGCAGTTCCTGCTTGATGCGCCCCAGCGAGGCGATCTCTTCAGCGGGGACGAGGCCCCGGCTCACCAGCAACGCCGCCAGCAATTGGTCGGGCGTCAGGAACTTGAAGAGCAGCGCCAATTCGCTGATGGTGAACTCCATCCCCACGGCGGCGAGCGTCTGCTGGACGGATTTCAGGGCGTCGAGCCGCTGGGGAGCCATCGCGGCGCTATCCATCAAGATCGTGCTGAGGGCGCGCTCGTTGTTGCCGTTCTGCGCGACCCCGCGATACGCCACGATGGGCACGGGCGACGTGGAATCCTCGATGCGCGGGTCATCGGGGGCCAGCGGGTCGTCATAGCCACGATAGGCGATGCCCCGCTGCGGCGTCGCGGCGACCTCAGGCGGCTGCCAGGCATCGTTGATGGGGGGGCGCTCGGGTGGCGGCGCGGGGCGCACCGGGGTGGCGCTGCCAAAGTTCCCCGCGTATTCTTGCACGTTACCGGGGCTGCCATTGCGCGCTGGGGCACCGCGCTGCACGGGTGGTGCCGCGCCAAAGCCGTTCCCATTACTATTCCCATTCGCGGCAGGGAAGCGCGGACCAAAGGGATCGGGCGGCGGCGGTCCCGCCGGACGCCCACCCGCGTTGCCCTTGAGCGGATTGCTAGAGTAGGGCTGGGCGAAGGGTGAGTCATCCGGCGCGCCGCCCTGGGGGCGCGGCTGCGCGGCCAACGGATTGCCCGCTGGGGCCGCACGCGGCGCGAGGGGATTATTACTGACGTTGCCCCCACGCGCGGCGGGCGCTGGCAACGCGGGTAGCCCCGGCGCGGGCAGGGGCGGCCCGCTGAAACGCGGCACCGGCACCGCGCCTGGCACCCGAGCGTGGAGCGCGTCGATCAACGGGCCGAAACCCTCGACGCCCTGAATCTCGACATCTGCGCGGGCGACGCGCAGCCCAGCCTCGAGCTCGCCCGTCTCCAGCGTGGTCATGTAGCGAAAGGTCAGCACGTGCACGGTGCGGGTGCGGCGCTGCGAATCAAGCCCCACCCAAAACTCGCGCCGATTCGCCGCTGCGTTGCTCAGATCGACCAGCACCAGGTCCACCGGCTCGCGCTGCAACAGGTCAAAGACCTCCACTGGGATGCGCGCGGCCCGCACGTCGTACCCCGCCGTGCGCAACTGCGGAATGAGCGGCACCGCCACGGCGTCGTTGCGCTCAAAGAGCAAGATCAACGGGGCGCGAGCGGGCACGGGCGCGCTGCTGGCGGGGAATCGTTGCATGAGCCGGGTACCCTTCTCTCGTGCTATTCGTGGCGGGCGACGGGACGGTCGCAGCGCCAGTATAGCATAATCGTCCCAGGGGGGGAAGCCCAAAACTAGCCCTGTTTTTGCCAGCCGCTCCCCCGAAAGATTTCCAGCGTTTGCTGGTTGCCAGGCAAGTAGACCTCGATGCTGAAATCGGGCGTGCGCGAAAAGACGCTGATGGCCGTGCGCAGCGCCAGGCTCCCCAACCGCGAATGCTTCATCTGAAAGACGAAGCTGGGCGCGGGGGCCGAGTAGGCCTCGCTCGTCTCGCTGAGGCGGCGAAAGTCGGGCAAGCGACGCAGGCTCCGCATCAGCTCCCGATATTCCGGCAGGAAGGTGAGGCCCTGGGTGGCGAACTTGAAATCCGCCGTCAGCCGCCGCGCCAGTTCCTCCCACGGCTGGAAGCGTTTGCGATAGACGGGATCGTACACCAGCAGCAGCAGATGGTTGTCGTGCTCGGCCAGCAGATCATCCGTCACGTCGAAGAGGTCCAGCGCGGCGTCGTTCCAGCTATTGATGTGCCACATGCGATCCAGACTATGCGCGGGAAAGAGGGTATTGTCGACCAGCAGCGCCGAGAGATGGCGCAGGTCCAGATAGGCCGTCTCGTCGACCTCGTCTTCCAGCAACTGCCCAGTGAGGTCGGCGAAGGTCTGGGCAAAGAGGCGGCGCTCCTCGCCGTGCAGCTCTAGCGCGCGGGCCAGGGCGCGGGCGGCACGGGGCGACGGGGCATCGCGCAAGCGATGTTCCAGATGGTACACGTAGGTGCGCGAGAGCCGCGCCGCCTTGGCGAGCTGGCCCTGCGAGAGATTGCGATCATTGCGCAGCTTGGTCAGCAGCGCGGCGAAATCGAGCACGTCGGTCATGGGTGGTCTATATCCCCCTATATAACTGGCATGATGAGCATGATGGTAGCCAGCTACCATTGTGGCGTATCGCCCCCACCCTGTCAAGGGCCAAATCGCCACAGTATCGTTCCCACTTGCGGGCCGACGCGTGATACAATATGCGATATGCGCGATCTCATATTGGACCTCGCTGCGCGCTTCACCGCAGCCGGTCATGAACTGTACCTGGTCGGGGGAACGGTGCGCGACGGCCTCTTGGGCCGTGCCGCCTCGCCCGATATCGATATGACCACCAACGCGACGCCCGACGCCATCCAGCGCTTGGCCGCCGCGACGCATCCGCGTGCCGTCGTGCTGGTGGGCGAACGCTTCGGCACCGTGCGGCTGCACTACGCGGGCGACCCTGCCCCCAACCCCGCTGCAGATGGAGAGGGGAGATCGCTGGATGAGCATTTCAGCGAAGGGGAAACCGTGGTCACGGCTGATGTGCCGGACCTGATCGTCGAAATCACGACCTATCGCAGTGAACGCTACGATCCAGACTCGCGCAAGCCCGAGGTCATCTTTGGCGACAAGCTGGAAGACGACCTGCTGCGGCGTGACTTCACCATCAACGCATTGGCGCAGGAGCCGCGCACGGGGGAGATCATCGACTGCTTCGGTGGTCAGGCGGATCTAGCGGCGGGGGTCATCCGCGCGGTGGGCGACGACCCCGCGCACCGCTTCGCCGAAGATCCGCTACGGATGTTGCGAGCCGTGCGCTTCGCCGCGCAACTGGGCTTCACCATCGAGGAACGCACCGAGGCGGCCATCCACGACCAGGCGGCGACGCTGGAAAAGATCAGCAAAGAACGCATCCGCGACGAATTCAACAAGGTGCTGGTGTCGCCCCGCCCGATGCTGGGCTTGCGGCTGTGCGTCAACCTGGGGCTGATGCCTCACATCGTGCCCGAGGTGCTGGAACTGCGCGGCGTCAACCAGCAGCCGATGCCCGGCCACACCAAAGATGTCTATGAGCACGTGCTGCGCGTGGTGCAAAACACGCCGCCGCGCCTCAGCATGCGCTGGGCGGGCCTACTGCACGACATCGCCAAGCCCCGCACGCGCGCCATCGAGAATGGCCAGGTCCACTTCTTTGGGCACGAGGACCTGGGCGCGGTGATGGCCCGCGAGATCCTGAAACGGCTGCACTTCGACCGGCCCTTCATCGACCATATCTCGCGGCTGGTGAAGCTGCACATGCGCTCGAACGCCTATCTGTCGGACTGGACGGATGGCGCGGTGCGGCGGCTGATGCTCGATGCCGCCGCGACCCTGCCCGACCTGCTCGACCTGTCGCGCGCCGACATCACCAGCTATCGCCCCGACAAGGTGTCGCGGGCCGTCGCGCGCGTGAACGAACTGGAAGACCGCAGCCGCTTCCTGGCGGAAGAGGCCGAGCGCGTGCCCATCAAGAGTCCGCTGGACGGCAACGAACTGATGGCGCTCTTTGGGCGCGGCCCCGGCGCGTGGCTGAAACCCATCAAAGAGCACCTGCTGGCACTCGTCATCGACGGCCAACTCGCCCCCGATGACAAGGCAACGGCGGAGGCCATCGCGCGCACGCTGCTCGCCACCGACGCGGGGGACTGAGGATGTCGCATCTGCCCCCGCAACAACATCGCTGCCTTGGCATGGCGCGAGATCACGGAGGAAAAACAAGGTCATCTAGACGGTTGGCGGAAAAGTTGCTGCGCAACGGAAGCGATCAGAATGGCGCATTTCGGCGCGTGTGGCCGAGATTGTAAAAAAGGGAGCAGCGTTTTATGCCCCATCCATTTTGGACGATGCCCCAGATGTTGCCACACGCGATGTTCCTCGCGATGACCGTCCCCACGACGAACCCGCTCCCCCTCATCATCGTGGTGGACGATGAATTGGCTATCGCGCAAGGATTAGCGTATTTCTTAGAAGACCTGGGCTTTCGCGTGCGCATCGCCACCAGCGGCAAGCTGGCCCTGGCCGCGATCCAAGAAGAGCAGCCCGT
>JBBQSR010000139.1:0-8559 GCA_038234855.1 Ktedonobacterales bacterium
CACTGAGGGACCAAAAGGCCACACGCAGCTTGGTAGAGATCTTGAAATGTCGAAGCCAATGTTCCATTGATATCGCTCCTCGTGTTCTAGGGGTTCATCCATGTTTCGTGGTTATTCACTACCTGTCATCGACTTGTTCAGCAGGTTCCTAAGGGATGGCGAGCCCACGCGTCACAAGATGATGCCCCAAACAGCGATTTTCCGCATCACCCGGAGAGAGTAAATAGTTTTCCTGCGAGACCATTCCAGCATGGGAAACCGTGGCGCGTTCGTGTCACGTGGCACGTTTTCGTGATACAGTATCTTCATCGAAATCTCTCGACGGGCGGCACAGAAAGCCGCCCCATCTCATTTAGGCGAGGATTCGGCACGATGGCGACCAAGGACACGGCACCGAAAAAGGGCAGCAAGACCCCACCTGTGGCGCAAAAAGGCACCGTTCACGAGCATATCGACGAGCATCGCAAGGGCTATTTAGCCGATCTGGTGCGCTTCCTCAAAATCCCCAGCATCAGCACGCTCAGCGCGCACAAGGGCGACATGGACCGCGCCGCCGCCTTTGTGCATGAGCAACTGGTCGAGGCGGGCATGCAGCATGTGAGACAGATCGACCTGGGCGGGCCGCCGCTAGTGGTGGGCGAATGGCTGGGTGCACCGGGCAAACCGACCATCCTCATCTATGGGCACTATGATGTGCAGCCGGTGGACCCGCTGCATGAATGGCAGACGCCGCCCTTCGAGCCAGACATCCGCGATGGCAACATCTACGCGCGGGGCGCGACGGATGACAAGGGCCAGGTGCTGGCGATGATCTTGGCGGTGGGGGCGCAGATGGCGACGGCAGGGTCGCTGCCGGTCAACGTGCGCTTCCTGATCGAGGGCGAGGAAGAGTATGGCGGCGCGAGCATCGAGCGGTACGTGCGCGAACACGCGGATGAGATCCCCTGCGACGCGGTGCTGATCGCCGACACGCACATGCTCGCGCCGGGGCAGCCCTCTATCGTCTATGGCGTGCGCGGCATGCTCTACACCGAGATCGTGGCACGTGGCGCGGCGCACGACCTGCACTCAGGCACCTATGGCGGCGTCGCGCCGAATCCCTTGCACGCGCTGGCGCTCATCATCGCGGGCCTCAAGGGCGCGGATGGGCACATCAACATCCCCGGCCTGTACGAACTGGCGCAACCCGTCACCGACGAAGAACGCGGCTGGTGGGCGCGTCAGCCCGGCGACCCGGTGGCGCGGCTGGCGGCGGAGATGGGCGTCGACTACTTCCCCGGCGAACAGGACTACGCCTTGCCCGAGCGCATGGCGGCACGCCCCACGCTGGAGGTACATGGCTTCGTCGGCGGCTTCCAGCAAGAGGGAGCGAAGACGGTCATCCCCGCCGAAGCCAAAGTCAAGGTGAGTCTGCGCCTCGTCCCCGACCAAACCGCCGAAAACGTGCTGCCGCTGCTGCAAGCGCGCGTGGCGGAGCTAACCCCCCAGGGCGTGCAGGTCACGTTGCACAACATTCATGGGGGGCTGGGCATGGTGCTGGATGTCCACAATCCCTATGTAGCGGCGGCGAGCGCGGCACTGGCCGAGGAATTTGGCCGCGAGACGGTCTTTCTACGCGAGGGCGGGTCCATCCCCATCGCGCCGCTTTTCGCGTCGCAGTTGGGCGCGCCAGTCGTCTTCGCGGGCTATGGGCTGGCGGATGAAGGGCTGCACGCGCCGAACGAGCATTTCAATCTCGACAACTTTTACCATGGCATCCATGGCACGGTGCGCTTCCTGCACCATGCGGCGGAGGTGACAAAATGACGGCGATACGCGACGACATCCACACGGTGATCGAGGGGCGACACGACGCCATCCTCGCGGATTTTCAGGCGCTGCTGCGCATCCCCAGCATCAGCGCCTTGCCCGCGCACGACCCCGACACGCTGCGCGCGGCGGACTATGTGCTGGGGATGTTGCGCGCGGCGAAGCTGGAGCATGTACGCCTGATCGAGACTACAGGCAAACCGTTACTCTATGCCGACTGGCTGCACGCGCCGGGGAAGCCGACGGTGCTGCTCTACGCGCACTACGATGTGCAGCCTGTCGACCCGCGCAGCGAATGGGACAGCGACCCCTTCGACCCCATCATTCAGGATGACTACATCATCGCGCGGGGGGCGTGCGATGACAAGAATAACTTGACGGCCATCATCCACGCCGCCGGGGCTCTGCTGGCCGAGGGATCGCTGCCCGTCAACGTGCGCTTCCTCATCGAGGGAGAGGAAGAGTCGGGCGGCGAGGTCATCGAGGAGTATGTGCAGTCGCACCCCAAGGAATTGGCGAGCGACATCGTCGTCATCGCGGATGGTGGCATCGCCGGACACGACCAGCCGCAACTGGAATATGGCTGCCGGGGGATGGTGTACGTCGAGATCCTGGCGCGCGGCCCCAAACGTGACCTGCACTCGGGCACCTATGGCGGCAACGCGCCGAATCCGCTCTTCGCGTTGGCGACCATCATCGCGGGGTTGAAGAAGCCGGATGGCACCATCACCATCCCCGGCCTCTCCAAGACGGTGCGGCCACCGAGCGAGATGGAATGGGCCAACTGGCGCAAGCAGATCCCCCGCTTCGAGGAAGACATGCAAGCGGATACGGGCACGGCGCTCATCGGCGATCCGGCGCAGCCGCCCATCATGCGCGCCTGGGCACAGCCGACGATGGAGGTGCACGGCTTCGTCGGCGGCTTCCAAGATGACGGCTCGAAGACGGTCATC
This sequence comes from Ktedonobacterales bacterium, assembly GCA_038234855.1. Lineage (GTDB taxonomy): Bacteria > Chloroflexota > Ktedonobacteria > Ktedonobacterales > JACDGC01 > JACDGC01. The sequence continues at coordinate 2,763 of JBBQSR010000139.1, forward strand.
CCCGCCGAGGCTAAGGTGAAGGTGAGTCTGCGGCTGGTGCCCGACCAAGACCCCGCCAAGATGCTGAAGCTGCTGCAAAAGCGCGTGGCGAAGCTGACGCCGCCAGGCATCACCAGCGAGGTCGTGAACCTGGGGCTGGGCATGCCCTTCTTCACCGACCCCACCAGCCCGGCCTTCACCGCCAGCGTGCGCGCGCTGGAAGCCGAGTTCGACAAAGAGGTCTGGCTGTCGCGGGCGGGCGGGTCGGTCCCCATCGCCACGACGCTGCAAACCGTGCTGAAAGCAGACACGGTCATGGTCGGCTTCGGCCTGGAAAGCGACGGCGCGCATAGCCCGAACGAGCATACGCATCTGCCGACCTTTTTCCGGGGGGTGCGCTCCTTCGCGCGGATGCTGCGCGCTTTTGGTGAGATCGACGGGGGGCGCTGATGACGGTCGCCACGCTCCCCGGCGGCATCTACCCGCCCATCCCCACATTCTTTGACGACGCGGGCGCGCTAGACCTGGCGACGCTGGCGGCGCACATCACCTGGCTGCTGGGGCATCCGTTGCCGGGGCTGCTGGCGCTGGGGTCGAATGGGGAGGCGATGCATCTGGACGACGCCGAGCGCGTGGCGGTCATTCGCGCCGCCCGCGCGGCCATCGACGCCGCCGCCGTGACGCCCTTTGTCTTGCTGGCGGGCACGGCGGACCTCTCGACGCGCGGCACCATCGCGCGCTGCCGTGCCGCCGCCGAGGCCGGGGCGGATGTCGCGGTGGTGCTGCCGCCCTTCGCCTTCCCCACACAGATGACGCCCGCCGCGCTGCGGGCGCATTTCGCGGCGGTCGCGGAGGCCAGCCCCATCCCGATCCTGCTGTATAACATGCCCGCGAATACGGCGGGCCTCGACCTCAGCGCCGACCTGATCATCGCGCTCGCCGCGCACCCCAACATCGTCGGCGTGAAGGACAGCAGCGGCCAGGTCGCGAAGCTCGCCCGCGTCGTCGCCGAGACGCCGCCGGGGTTCGCGGTGCTGGCGGGGAGTGGCAGTTTCCTCATCCCCACGCTCAGCGTCGGGGGCACGGGAGCCATAGCGGCGGTGGCGAATGTGCTGCCCGCCGCGACGGCGCGGGTGTATGCCGACTGGCAGGGGCGCGCCACGACGGATTCACTGGCCGCCGCGCTGCTGCTGGAACGCCAAGCCCAGGCGGGGCAAGCCCGCATCATCGCCATCAACCAGTTCGTGACAGCGACCTATGGCGTCGCGGGGCTAAAGGCGGCGCTGGACCAGACGCGCGGCTACGGTGGCGCGCCACGCCCGCCGCTGTTACCGCTGGGCGCGGCGGAACGTCACGCATTCGGGACGCTGTACGCCGCGTTTCAGACACCACCAGAGGTTCCACGTGGAACAGGAGGCACCGCATGAATCCATCGGTCGAGGCCCAACAGCGGCGCGTGGTGAGCGCGCTGGTGCGGCGCAATCTGCAAGGGTGGGGACGACCACTCGACTTCACGGTGCAACGGCTGCGGATGGGCCTGATCTTCGGCGCGCTGGGGGCGGTCTTCTTCGTGTTGCGTCAGAGCGTCGCGCAGTCATCGTCATCATCCGCGTTTTTTTCCACGGTCTTATCGCTCTTGGTGCTGTTCAGTTTGGCCTTTTGCCTCAGTTTTCTCTTCTCGCATGCCGTCCCCTTCCTGCGAGCGCGGAGCCAGACGACGACCGCCATCAGCGGCAAGATCGAGGCGGTGATCTGCGATGCGCGCGACTACACAGCGGTGGCGCAGGGCGACTACCATTTCATCACGGTGCGCACGACGGCGGGTCCGCTGCGCGCCTTCGCGGTGGAGGCGGCACAGCACCAAGACATCTGCACGCGCCGGGGGCAACAGGTGCAGATCGAGGTTATTCCGGGCATCGAGCGGGTGGTCAGCATCCGCTGAGCGGCCTCACCAGCGGGCATCGCCCAGATAATAGGTGCTTTGCTCCAGCAGGGCGGTGAAGCCCAGGCCGCGATAGAGGTTCTCGGCGGGGTTGCCGAGAGCGACATAGAGGCAGGTCCAGGGAAAGCCGCCACGCAACGTCTCATGGACAAGTTCACGCAGCACCTGGCCCGCGACGCCGCGCTGGCGGGCGGCGGGCAACGTGGCGACGCCGTAAATGGTGGGCACGCGCTCCCACAGCGAGACATATGCCCCGCTGACCGGCTCGGCGTTGAGGTAGCCCAGGTAATATTGGTACCAGCGCCCCTGTTGCTCGTCCCACCGTTCGCGCCCACGCACCAGCAGATGATCCAACGAGGGATTCGGCTGGTGCGCGAAGCTCCAACTGCTGATGCGCTCGTAGGACTGCATCTGCGACATGGTGGCGACGGGGATGACGCGCACCTCGGGCATGAGCTGCTGCGACGGCACCAATTCACCGACGCGACCCATCATGCGCAGCGTCTCGCGCAGGGTGTAGCGCCGCCCCAACAGCGCCTGCTCTAACTGGGGATCGTCGCGGCCCCGCGTCAGGGTCCACTGCACCGCCAGCCAGCGGTCGCGGGCATAGCGGTTGACGCGCTCGACTAGCTCGTCGGCCTTACCTGGGCGGGGTTGGGCGAAGCTCACCATCAGGGAGCCGCCGCTGAGCTGATAGCGTGCGGTGCCGACGCCACGCAGTGAGGGGCCGATGTCGTTCATACGCTCCTGGCGCTGGGCCAGCACGGCTTCGGTCAAGGCCGTCAGATTCACGCCGTCCCCCTCGCGCGCGGTGCGCTTCAGCCATCCTCGTACCATCATGGTTCCCCCCATTATAACCCACGGCGTTGTTCCCTGGCCGTCCGCACCCTACGGCTGCCCCTGCATGGTAAACCGCCAACAGCCGTCAGGGCAAGGGTCGGCGCGGCACTCCAGCAAATTGTGGTGTGATTGAGGGGAACGGGTGGGCAGAGAGGCCAGCGGGTCAACGAAAGGCGCGTTCGTCCACAGCAGCGGTGCGCCCGCATTTCCGGCGCACCCTGCCAGTCTGATATACTGGCTATGGTCAAATAGCACACGCCGCCGCCCCGAGCAGGCAGGGCATAAACGGTGTGGTGCGCCATCCCCCTGTTGGATGCGCAGACATATTGGTTTTTCGCCTCTGTGGCGATTTGAGGGAGGACACTTTCATGACAGTTCGCGTCGGCATCAATGGCTTTGGCCGCATCGGTCGGCAATCGCTGAAAGCGATCTTAGAGCGCCACCCTGGTGCCCTCGAAGTCGTCGCCATCAATGACCTGGCCGACACCCCCACGAACGCGCATCTCTTTCGCCATGACTCGACCTATGGGGCGTTCAGGGGCGAGGTGAGCACGGCGGGCAACGATCTGGTGGTGGATGGCCATCACATCCGCGTCTTCTCGGAAAAAGACCCAGGGCAGATCCCATGGGGCAGCGTCAACACGGATATCGTCATCGAATCCACTGGCTTCTTTACCGACGCGACGAAGGCGGTCGCCCACAAGCGCGACAGCGTCAAGAAGGTCATCATCTCGGCTCCCGCCAAAAACGAGGACATCACGATCGTGCTGGGCGTCAACGACACCGCCTATGACGCCAGCGCGCACCACGTCGTCTCGAATGCCTCGTGCACGACCAATGGCCTAGCCCCTGTCGTCAAGGCCATTCACGACGCCTTCGGCATCGAGTACGGGTTGATGACCACCGTTCACAGTTACACCAACTCGCAAGCGTTGCTGGACGTGGTGAAAAAAGACATCCGCGAGGCACGCGCGGCGGCGCTGAACATCGTCCCCGCCACGACGGGCGCAGCGAAGGCCGTGGTGTTGGTCGTCCCCGAACTGAAGGGCAAGCTGCACGGCATCTCGTTGCGCGTGCCGACGCCGACCGTTTCCATCGTCGATTTCACCTGCCTCATCAAGGCCGACCTCGGCGACGATGGCGCGGCGAAGGTGAACGCGGCGCTACGCGCGGCCTCTGAGGGGGCGATGAAGGGCATCCTCGGCTACACCGAAGAGGAACTGGTTTCGATGGACTTCAAGGGCGACACACGCTCATCCATCGTGGATAGCAAGCTGACGACGGTGCTGGGCGGAAAATTCGTCAAGGTCTGCTCGTGGTACGACAACGAGTGGGGCTACTCGTGCCGCATCGCGGATGTGACGGCCTTCATCGGCGAGCGCCTGGGCTGAGGCAAGGGGGCGATGTTCCACGTGGAACATCGCCCCGCGCCACGCCCCGAAAGGAATACGCCATGCCCAAAGCCACCATCCGCGATGTCGATCTCGCGGGCCATCGCGTGCTGATGCGCGCCGATTTCAATGTGCCACTGGACGACGCGGGGCACATCGTCGATGATATGCGCATCCGTGCCGCGCTGCCGACCATCCAGGCCATCCTGGCGGCGGGGGCGTCTCTCGTGCTGATGTCGCACCTCGGTCGCCCCAAGGGGCCGAACGCCAAGGATTCGCTGCGCCCCGTGGCGGCGCGGCTGAGCGAACTGCTGGGGCAAGAGGTACCCCTCGCGCCCGACAGCGTCGGCCCCGCCGTGACCGCGCTCGTCGCCGCGCTGAGGCCCGGCCAGGTGCTGCTGCTCGAAAACGTCCGCTTTCACCCCGAAGAGGAGGCCAACGACCCCGCCTTCGCCGCCGAACTGGCGAAGCTAGGCGACCTCTATGTGAATGATGCCTTTGGCAGCGCGCACCGCGCCCATGCCTCGACCGAGGGCGTCGCGCATCTGCTGCCCGCCTACGCTGGCCTGCTGATGGAAAAGGAGTTGAACTTCCTCGGCGGCGCATTGGAGCACCCCAAGCGCCCGCTGGTCGCCATCACGGGCGGCGCGAAGGTATCGGATAAGATCGCGGTGCTGGAACGACTCATCACGCTCGCCGATGCCGTACTGATCGGCGGTGGCATGGCGAACACGTTCTTCAAGGCGGCGGGGCTGGCCGTCGGCGATTCGCTGGTGGAGGATGGCAAACTCGACGAGGCGCGGCGCATCCAGCAGCTCGCCAGTGAGCGAGGCGTGCGCTTCGTCTTGCCGAGCGATGTCACCATCGCGGATCGCTTCGCCGCCGATGCCCAGGCGCGCGTCGTGGCGGTCGACGCGGTGCCGGACGGCTGGCGCATCCTCGACATCGGCCCGGCGACGGTGGAACTCTTCGCCGAAGTGCTGCGCGACGCGCAAACGGTCGTCTTCAATGGCACGCTGGGGGTCGCGGAGTTCCCGGCTTTCGCCAAGGGAACCGATGCCGTCATCGCGCTGCTGACGGAACGCACGGCGGCGGGGGCGACGGTCATCATCGGTGGTGGCGACAGCGCGGCAGCCGTGGAGGCCGCTGGAGCCGTCGACAAGGTCACGCACGTCTCGACCGGCGGCGGCGCGTCGCTGGAATTTCTGGAAGGCAAGACGCTGCCCGGCGTGGCGGCCCTACGCGACCGAACGGAGGCCAACTGATGCGTACCCCCATCGCGGCGGGCAACTGGAAGATGAACTATGGCCCGCGCCAAGCTGAGCAATTCGTTGGCGTCATCCGTGAACCGCTGAGCGCGATCACGGGGGCGGAGGTCGTGCTCTTCCCGCCCTTCATCTCGCTCGACGCCGCCTACCGCGTCACCCAGGGGACTTCCATCCAACTCGGCGCGCAGGATCTCGCGGACAAACCCGGTGGCGCGTTCACCGGCGACATCTCGGCGATCATGGTCGCGGAGCTGTGTCGCTGGGTCATCATCGGCCACTCCGAACGCCGCCAGTTGCACGGTGAGACGGATGCATTGGTGCAGGTGAAAACCATCGCGGCGCTGTCAGCGGACCTCAGCCCCATCGTTTGCATCGGC
>JBBQSR010000140.1:0-8523 GCA_038234855.1 Ktedonobacterales bacterium
AGCACTGCAACACCTTGCTCGACGGCGCGGAACTGCGCGTGCAAGCCCTGGAGCCACATCCCGACGGCACCCTTACCCGCCATGATTTATTGATCGAAACTGAGTAAGAGATAACACCTATGCGAGTCGTCACCCTGGCGAGTGGCAGCAGCGGCAACGCCACCCTGGTCGAGGCGGGCAACACGGCCTTGCTGGTCGATGCAGGGCTGAGCGCGCGCACCCTGACGGCGCGGCTGCGAGCGGCGGGCCGCACGCCAGGGGAACTGGCGGGCATCGTCTTGACGCACGAGCATGGCGACCACGTGACGGGCGCGCTGGCGCTGGCCGCGCAATATGACCTGCCCATCCACGCGGATGCGCGCACGCTGGCGGCGCTGCGTGCCGCGCCCAGCGATGCCGAGGCCACGCGAGAAAAGGCGACGCTGGTGCCGCAGCCCGTGGGGACGAACTGGCAGATCGGCGATCTGCGCATCACCAGTTTCGCCGTGCCCCATGACGCGGCGGCACCTTGCGGCTATTTGATCGGCACGGCGGCGTGGCGGATGTGTCTGGTGACGGACTGCGGCGAGATGAATGACACCATCTTGCGCCAGATGTCGGCGGCGCAACTGATCATCATCGAGGCCAACCATGACCGCGCGCGGCTGCTGCGCGGCCCCTACACCGCGTCGCTGAAGCGGCGCATCCTCAGCCCCACTGGCCACCTCGCCAACGACCAGACGGCGGCTGCACTGGATGCCTGCCTGGATGGCGACCCGCGTTGGGTCTGGTTGGCGCACCTCAGCCGCACCAACAACACGCCTGATCTCGCCCGCGCGACCATTGCCGAGCGCCTGGGTGCCCGCCGCATGCGCGTCGCCAAGCTGGCCGTGGCTCCCCCCGGCATGGGTCTGACGTGGGATAGTGCCCATCTGCTGGCCGCGCCTGCCACGCGGTAAAGATTTCTTTACGCTTGGAAGTTGACACAGCGAGCGCAAACGTGTACGATAGAGGATATAGAGCATCGATTCCCGGACCAGTGGAAGGTAGGCCCCCCCCAAATGGAAGATCTCGCCAAAAATAACCGCAGCTTTCTCATCGCCACGCTTGTGATGGTCGGCGTCGGCGCGCTCATCGTCTTCGTTGGGACGTTGTTCTTTCCCCTCACCCTCTACACCGACCCCAACGCGGGCATCGCCCCCAAGCTGGTCAACACCCCCCAGGGCAACCTGCTGGTGATCGCGCTGTTTGGCCTTTTCGCGGCGGATATCGGCGTCTTCCTGAACCGCGTCATCCGGCTCGAGCGCGAGCGCACCGCCATCCTGGAACGCGGCTCGAACCGCGAAAACGCGACGCCGCTGCCGCCCCCACCCCAGGGTGCCATCAAGTCGGGTAACGAATAACCGACTACTTTCCCATCCAGCCCTTCAGTCAGGTGATATCTCTGCCGAATCGAGAGATATCACCTTTTTTGTGCGCCTCCCCTTGCAGAAGGCAGCCGAACGCGCTATCATAGCGAGCATGAAGGCGCGCGTTGGCCGCGCAAGAGTGCACTCCATGTCTGTTTCTATGCAAGAGGAGTTTTACGCGCATGTCTGTTACCTCCCCAGCGCGGAGCCGCCCCCGATCTTTTCGTCGTCATGTGACCCTGACGACGCTCGCGCTGATGCTCGTCGCATTGGTGTTTTCCCTTGTCCTCATTCGGCCCTTGCATGCGCAGGGTGCTAGCTCGCATCCTGGCGGCAACATCCAAGACCCCAAGGTGTTGAATGTCGACATCGCCCGCCCAGCGGTCGTCCGCATCTTGTTCGGCGTCACGGGTGCCTCGGTCACGGTCAAGGCCTGTGCGGCAGAGAACACGACCTTCAAGATCCCTAGCGGGCTGATCAGCGGTGGCGTGGGGTCAGGTGCCTTCATCTCGGCACAGGGTGATGTGCTCACCGCCTCGCATGTCGTCAAAGACGAGGGCGGCGAAACCGAGTTCGGCATCGTTGAGTATTTCTCCGCAGAAATCCTGGCCAACATCCAAAAAGTATGCAACATCAATCTCGTTGATGTGAATGGCTTGCTCAACTTCTTCGTCAACAATCCGACGGACTTTACGTTTGACCTCGGCACGTCCGTCGGGCGCGTCTGGCTCGACACGTCGTACCATGGGGCCTATACCGAGACGACCCTGAGCAATACGAAGTCCTATACGTTCCAGGTGCTTGGTGTCAAAGATTTCGTGACCACGAAGGGGTATGGCGATGATGTCGCCGTCATCCACGTCAATGGCCTCACGGATATGCCACATATCGCCATCGGCGATAGCACCGCCGTCTCGCCCACCGACCATCTCACCGAGATCGGCTACCCCGGCAACGGCGACGACAATCACATCGACCTGACCACGGGCGGCTACAAGCGCGTGCCCACGGACTGGCTGACCCAATCGCTCAATGACCTGTATGTCAGCGCCATCAAGACGAATGATGTGGGCGACCAGCTCATCCAGGTTGGCGGCAATCAAGAGCATGGCGACAGCGGTGGCCCGACGCTGAACGCGGCGGGGCAGATCGTGGGTGTCGTGAGCTTTGGTCCAGACATCTCGCAGAGTGGGGGCTTGCCAGCGGGCACGGGCTTCCTCCAGGCCAGCAACAGCGCGCAATCACTGGTGAGCGGGGCCAACATCGACACGACGCCTGGCACCTTCCAGACGCGCTGGCGTCAGGCGCTGACCGACTTCGCCGCGACCTCGTCGGGGCACTGGCACAAGGCGGTCACGGAACTTTCCGCGCTGCAACAAGACTATCCCGCTTTTAAGGGCGGCGACGATTACCTGACCTATGCCCAAAATCAGGCGGACAATGAATCGCCTCTGGCGCTGAACCTGGGCAGTGGCTCACAAACCCTCGTATTGGCGGTCGGTGGCCTCGCGGTGCTGGTGCTGCTGGTCATCTTCGTCTTGCTAGGGGTGGGCCGTTCGCGCCGCCGCAAACAGGTCGCCGTCCGCGAGGCGGTCGCGGTCGCCCCAGGCGGCTACGGTGCCGGCCAATCCGCCGCCATGCCGTATCCGCAGGGCAACTATCCGCCCCAAAACTACCCCTCGGCCCCCTATGGGTCGAATGCCCCGCCCGCGTCGTATGGCCCCAGCAACGGCCCCCCGCAATATGGGCAGGGCAATCAGTCGGCCCAGTACGGTCAGGGTAACACCCCCCCGCCGCCGCCAGCGCAGTTCTCGCATTTCACCTATCCGCCGCAGGGGCAGGCTGCCCCCGCGCCACCGCACACGACCTGTGGCAACGGCCACCCGATGCAACCGAACGAAACGTATTGCCGCGTCTGCGGGGCGACGCGCGTCTAACGCCTACGCTCCCAGCCCGGACGCCCCCTCACGGTGCCACCATGGCAACGTGAGGGGGCGTCTGGGCGTCTATTGATACGAATCCACGAATGCTGTCTCATGCTGTGAGCACGCAGCCTCAGGGCGGGGCCAGCGCGTAAACCCGCGCCCCAGTCGCGATGCCGCTGACCTCTCTGTGCGGAGGATTACCCAGCCCAAGCGTGCCCGTGCGACGGTGGAGCGTCGCCCACGACGGAGCGGGCGTTGCCACCCCCTATCTGGAGTTGGCAACGCCCGCTGGCTCAATGGCCGCCGATGTTCGCCTATTTGCTCGGCGTGTACACGAAGTTTTTGAAGGTCGTGGACGATGCCAGCGATTTGGGATTGAAGGACACGAGGCCCACGTAATCGGTCGTCGTCAGGGTCGTGTCGGTGATCGTCGCGATGGTCTTGCCGCCCACCACGAGGGTATGGCTCGATCCCTTTGCCGTCACCTTGATCGTCTGCACCGCTTTGGCGGCGACAGCGCCGTTTTTCAGATCCACCGAGCCACTAGATGAGCCGGGGAAGCGCACGATGTCATAGAGGCCATCGCTGCACACGATGAAGAGCAGATAGCCATTCGTGGCATCGCTGCCGCGTGTGGCCAGGCCCGCGCACCCACCCTTGTTTTGCGTCAGGTCGTACTGCACGCTCAGCGCGTAATCATTCGCCATGCGCCCCTGCGGACCATAGAAGGACAGGAAGGCGAAGGTTTGCACGCCCGCTGGCTGTGTCATCGTCAGGCCAGCGCCCGTGCATTTCAGCGTGGTATTCGTGTCGCCATAGGTGGCTGGAGCCTGCCACGCGCCATTGCCCGTGTCGCAGCCCGCGCCAGGGACGGCGGCGGTGTAGGGTTTCGTCAGCAGGTCTTGTGTCGTCGCCGTCGCGGTAGCGGCGGCATCGGCGTCGCTGATCGGCGTTTCCGTTCCCGGCGTGTAGACGAAGTTCGAAAAGAGCGCCGAAACGTCCGTATTGCCTGGATCGCTCACCACCAGGCCAATCAGCGAGGTCTTGGTATACGTGACATCCGTCACCGTCGTCACGACTTTATTGTTGACGCTGAAGGTGAGGACGGCTCCCTGTACCTGCACTTCGATATGTAGCGTCTTGGTTTGATCAGGTAGAAAGCCCTCAGCCAATTTGATGGCTTTGCTGGTGGAGCTTTCGGTATCGGCGCTCCAGTTGCCATTCTCGCGGGCGAGCAGCACCTGGCCGTCGCCGCCATTTTTCGAGACGTGTACATTCAGGCCGACGCCCGCTTGCAGATCGCCGGTTTGGATGGTGGCATCGACCGACACCCGATAGCTTTGGGCGAAGTTCGCGCCATTTTTGCCCATGAAGTACGCTTCCGCGATCTTAGTTGGGTCGCTGGTGCGCGCGAAGAGATATCCGTCGGCTTGGCAGGTGCCCGATTCGCCGCTGGGGAGGGTCTGCCATTTGCCCTCGCCCTTGTCACAGCCAAGGCCAGGCTTGGCGGCGGAGTAGGTCGCCGTCTGGTCTTGCGATGATTTGCCAGCGGTGTAGATGAGCGACCCTGCGACGACCGCGATGATCACCACCGCCGCCACGATCCCCAGGATCAGGCCCAGCGGATTGCGCTTGCGGGCCACGGGCTGCAACTGCGGCGCGGGTTGGTAGCTGCCAAACGGCTGCTGCGGCGGATAGCCGCCCGGCTGCGGTTGCTGCGGATACTGCTGTGGGTAGCCGCCCGGCTGTGGTTGTTGTGGGTAGCCGCCCGGCTGCTGTGGGTATTGCGGATAATTCCCCGGCTGCTGCGGATATTGCGGCGTACCGCCCTGCTGTGGGTCGTTTGGGTTGCCATATGGCGGCGGATAACTCATGGAAAAATGCTACCTCGTGGTGGTGGAGAGATGGCCCACAGGCGGGCGGCCTGACGTCTACTGACGCCATATGCATTCAGACGAGCAAGCACAAGAAATATAACAGGTCAAGCCTTTTTATTTTTTCCTGGGCATCTGCGACTAGCACGTGCGGTGTCGCAGCTTTGTCGCACCTCCCCATTCGTGGTGCGCTGGCCCTTGTCGCATGCTCCCCTGGCGGTTACGCTTCACAAAGGATGCAGACGCACCACCACACATGAGGAGCCGACCAATGACCGCCGCCACGCAATCACCCGCCGTGATGACCCCCTTCGATGACGTGAACGCCTGGAGCCTCCGCGCGACGCTCCATTATTTTTGGTGGGTGTTTTGGGCCTTCACCCTTGGGCTGGTCGTCACGCTCAGTTGGGATGGCTGGTGGCACAGCACGCGTGTCTTTGACAGCGCGTTTTCGCCGCCGCACCTGTTTGGCTATGGCGTGGCGACGCTGTGCGCGCTGCTGGCGGCGCGGCTGGCCTTCACCGACCATATGCGGCGGTGGTTTGGCGTCGGAAGTGTGCGGGTATGGCTGGTGCCGTTCGCCATCCCCGGCGCGCTCTTCGTCCTGGGGGCGGGGTTCGTGCTGCTGGGCATCGCGGGGGCGCTGGACCTCACCTGGCACAGCGCCTTTGGGCTGGACGAGACGGGGTGGTCGACGCCGCATAGCATGATCGGTTGCGCCTTCTTTTTGCTTTACCTGGGCTTCGCGGCGTGTCGGCTGGCCCTGGCGCGGCATCAGCCGATGCGTCCGGCGTCGGCCTTTGTGCTGATCGTGCTCGTCTTGCTGTTTTCGGGGATCGGTCTGGGGCCGCTGGCGGGGAACACGTCGCCCGCGGAGGTGCAGCAGTTGGCGCTGCGACCGCTCTTTTTACGCGAACCAGCGGCAGAACACGCCTTCCGCATCGCGCTGCAATGGAATCTGACGCGGACGAATCCGCTCTTCGTGCCGCTGGCGGCGATTTGGGTGGGGATGGCGCTGACCCTGGCGCGGCGGCTGGAACCACGCACGGGTGTATATGTCGCCGCCGTCGGCGTGTGGTCGCTGCTGACGGTGACGCCAGGGCCGTTTTGGCTCGCCATCTTGGCGTCGCTGGGGTTGGGCGCGCTGCGGCTGCCATCTTGGCTGGTGTGGGGCGTCAGCGGTGCGCTCTTTGGCGCGGCGGGGGCGTATGTGTGGCATAACCCCGCATTGGCTGGGCTGCTGACTTTGGTGGCCGCGCCGCTGATGGTGCTGGGCCATGCCCTCGGCGACCGTCTGGGCGGCATCATCCGCGATCCCAGTGAGCAACGCGGCTACCTCTTCGTCTACCTGGGCCTCATCATCCCGCTGTGCACGGGCATCGTTGACCTCTATCTGCGCGCGAACACCCCATAAATCTGGCTCAGCAGCAACGGCTACGTCACATACTGTACACTATCACTAGAGAGATGTAGACCGAGCAGGGGAGACGCGCGCCACCATGACCACCAGCCCACACGAGCAGCCCAGCAGCAATGACACACCCGCCATCATCTTTGACCTGAAAGATCTGACGCAATTTGGCTGGTCGGGTCCGGTGGCGACGATCCTCGCCGACACGGGGGCGGCGCAGGTGGTGCTGCTGGCGCTGCGCGCGGGGCAGGCCGTGCGCGATGTGCGGACCCCCAGCCAGATGATCGCCCAATGCCTGCGGGGCCGCGCGACCGTGCAGATCGGCGAGGCCAGCCAGGCGTTGCGCGCGGGCCTGGTGGCGCTGGTCGAGGCCGACACCCACCACAGCTTCGTCGCCAGCACCGACTGCGTGCTGCTGCTGACGCTGACCCCCAGTCCCGAACACCGCGCCCACGCCCTGCTGGTCGATGTGCGCCCCCTGGTCGTGCGCGCGGAAGATGCTGCCACCTAAATCCGTACCCTACCAATAATTCCAGATCAACTCGCCAACAAACATGGCGCTTTGCAGCACCAGGAAGATGATGGGAACGACGAGCACCCTTTTCGGGAATGCCGAGGGCGTGCCAGGTATCGTGGTACGGCTGAGGCCACCCAGCGCGCCGAGCCCCATGCCAAGGAGGGGGAAAATCGTCAGCAGCGTCGCGTACAAGCCCAACGAGTCGCTGATTTCACACGCGGCTAGCCGTTGTGCCGCCGTATAGGGACAGGTGGTGTCGTGTGCCCAGGCCGTCTGCGCGAGCAGCGGCGCGAAGGCCATGGCTGCGGCCAGCCCCAAAACACTGCTGGCGAGTGCCATGATGATGCCACACCAAAAGCCCGCCAGCATTCCCCCCTGGACCCTGCCAGTGACTCGGCCTCCCCAGACGCCCGCGCCGATGAGGCCGCCGAGTAAGATGACCGGAGTGAAGGACGTCAGCACGCCAGCGTTCGGCAGCACGTTGAGCGCCTGGTTGATGAGGAAGACCGCGAGCGCCGTACCCAGCCCGACCATTGCCCCGATCTGCCATGGTTGCCGTGTTGTCTGTGGTGCCATGGCCGTGAAACCCGTACCATACCAACTGGTGACAGCGTACAGCCCAATGAAATAGATCGCCAGCATGCCGTAGGCGATGGGCGCGCCATTGGCCCCAAACCACAGCGGAAAGATCGGCGCGGGTCCCGTGCCATTGTTGCCACTCACTCCAGGGTAACAGGCAAAGGCGACCACCAGCAGACCGAACAGTGCCACCGCCAGCCCAGCGATGATGCCCACAAACCACCCGCGTGGGATGGCGAAACGCGTGTATGACATCGTTGCCTCTCTCGTTACAGTTGTGCTGCCAGCGCGCCGAGAAACGCGATCAACAGCGACACGACGAAGATGCCGAGGGTGCGGGCAAATGCCCCCTCACTCGTTGCCAAGATGGTTCCCGTTGTCGTGACCCGTCGTGGTTGCGCGGCGAAGACGCCACCGAGCGCGCCAAGGACGATGCCTCCAAGAGGGGCCAAACACAACAGGGTCAAGACGCCCCCCAACGCATCACCCATCTCACAGGCAGCGAGATCGCGCGTTGTCATGCAGGCGGGGTCATTGTGCCAGAGGAGCGATGAAAACGCCTGTGGGATCAGCAAACCAGTGAGTAAGATGCTTAAAGTGCTGACGAGCGCGACGCCCATGCCGCTCCACAGGCCGCACCACAGGCTCAGGCGCATCACTGGTTGCCCCAATCCTTCGCGCAGGGTCATCACGAGCCATGCCACCAGGGGAATGCCAACCACGAAGCTATTCGCCGTCTCTACCACGGTCAGTGTGAGCTGTGGTGCCATGAAGCGTCCATGCCATAGCCAGATGCCCAACGCGGTATCCGCGAGGGAGAGCACGATCG
>JBBQSR010000141.1:0-8512 GCA_038234855.1 Ktedonobacterales bacterium
GTGTATGCCGCCGCGCCCGCCACCGCCGCCGACCACGCCTTCGTTGTCGCGCACCTGGCGACCTGTGCCGACTGTCGCGGTGAATTGGCCGCGTGGCATGCCATCACCGCCGCCGTGCGGCAGCCGCGCCCCAGCGACGCCCCCCCCGCCGGATCGCTCGCCCGCACGCTCGTCGCGCTCCGCCCGCACCTCGCGGCGATGCCCCAACTCCCCAGAAAGGCTATCGCCATTCGTATGTCAAATGCCCCCGCGCCCCCGCCCTCCGCCGCCCGCCGTGCCGCCATGCGCCGTCCGCCGCTCCGCTGGGTGGCGCTGCTCGTTACCGTGGCATTGGCAGTGGCAGCGCTGTTCGGCTTTCGGGCGTTCCAGCCCCCCACACCGATCAGTCAGTTCCCACCAAGGCCAATGGACTCACCCTTACCGACGAATGTGGATTTTTACAGCGTCTCTTTTGGGTCCCCGACGGATGGTTGGGCGGTTGGCGGCACCACCCCGACCGATGTCCCCATATCCGCAGCGCATCCCTATCTCGCGCCAGTGATGGCGCATTATACAGGGTATCACTGGCAAAGCGTCCCGCCCCCTGCCGCGCTGAAGGACCGCGATATCATATTGTGTAGCATCGCCATGACTTCCGCGACGACTGGGTGGGCGGTTGGCTACACCGATTATGGCCCGACGGCGGACGGCCCGATGTATAGCGTCATCTTGCGTTATAGCGACGGCCAATGGCGCGTAGCACAGGATTTTATTCCGGGGATACTTCGCCACATCACCATGCGCACGGCGACCGATGGCTGGATCTCAGGCTACGCGACGTCACCCCTCAGCACCGATGCCAACGCCATGCGCCCCGCGAGTGTCCTCCGTCTCGTCGGCACGACGTGGCAGCCCGTTGACGATCCCCTCTTCACCGGGGTGAACTTCGCAAGCGTCGCGACATCTTCCCCTGATGATGTCTGGTTGGTAGGCACCGATTACAGCAGCCTGGCGGGTTTCGATGGCAACGCGCCTCATGTCGTCTTGCACCACACCGCGCGAGGATGGACGCGTCAATCCTTTGCCCATGCCTCCTTCGCGGATATCGCAGCATTGACGCCAAGGGTCGCCACCCTCGTTGGGGCAACCCCAGGCGGTGTGGGCGGCAGCGGCGGCGCGAATCTGGCCCAGCCTGGTAAAGCCGCGATCTACCAAGCGCGCACAGACGGTTCTGTCATCCTTGCCCAGCAATTCGCCAGCCCATCGAATGCTTATTACTACACCTTCTCTAGCATCGCTGGGGCGGATGCTGACCACTTGTGGGCGGTCGGCAGCGCAGGCTTGCTGGCACGCTATGACCAGGGCCGCTGGCAGCAGGTCGCGGCACCGACCAGGCAAACGCTGCGCGGCGTCACCATGGCATCACCGACCGAGGGCTGGGCGGTCGGGCAACACGGCACCATCGTGCAGTATACTGGGGGGGCATGGCATCTCGTCAACGGAGGCTAAAGATGAACGCAACGCAACAGGGCACCCTAGCGTCGATGCAGGTGGGCACCCCGCACCGTTACGGCACGAAGGACGCGCCCGCGAAGCTGGACCAGCCGTGGCGCACCTCCTTCTTTCGCGCACCCAGCATGGAGCCGCGCTGGCTGTACACCACCCATCTCGATGGCAATGACCAAGCCGATAAAAAGAACCACGGGCACCTCGACCAAGCGGTGCTCTTCTACGCGGCGGCGCATTACCCCGCGTGGGAGGCCGAACTGGGACGCGCCGACATGGGGCCAGGCGGTTTTGGCGAAAATCTCACCGTCGCGGACCTCAGCGAGGCGACGGTGTGCATGGGCGATGTCTATGCCATTGGTGACGCGCTGGTGCAGGTGACGGGGCCGCGCTACCCCTGCTGGAAGATCAGTCAGCGGTGGCACCTCGACGACCTGACCGAGCGCGTGGCGGCGACGGGCCGCACCGGCTGGTATGCCAGCGTCCAGCGCGAGGGCCAGCTCGTCCCTGGCATGCCCATCACCCTGACCGAGCGGCCCTACCCAGATGTCACCATCGCCCGCGTCAACGCCGCCGCCCATGGCCACCACAGCGACCATGCCGAGGCCCAGGCCCTTCTGGCTAGCCCCGCCCTCGACGCCTTTTGGCGCAAGGTCATCGCCCGCCAGTTTCGTGGCATCAAGTCCTGATGCTGCTAAACGCGTGCCGCGCCTCATCGCCCCTAGCCGGGATGATGCCCCGTCTCGTCGCCAAGAGTTTTTTCGCCGATGCTTTCTACCGCGCCCTGCACATCCTCTTTCGGCGCGCGGATCTGCTCCGCGATGGAGGCACCCATCGTCATGGCTTGCTGGTGGTGCGACGCCGCCTTATGGTAGCCCACCAGTTCGTCTTGTTCGTAAAGCAGATAGATCGCGTCGTTATCCGCCGCGCCCACGGCGGCTAGCGGCACCTCGATCTCGCGTTCGGCGGCCAGCATGCCACGTCGAATGACCAGCATGCCTGGCACCGAACGGTCGGCCACGACCCCCAGCTTATGCGCGGCAGGGTCATAGACGGGCGTTCCGGGGGTGCGCAGCTTCGCGGCGAGGTTGGTATCATGTGCCACTGCTGAGGGGAGTTGGCGCAGGGAGGTGTCGTTCTGTTCTTGCATGAATGGTCTCCTTTTGCCCCACTCCATCGCATATCAGGCACCAAACCCGCGCATCGCTCCCTTGGCGGGTGCGGCGAATGTGGAACAGGACCGTGCGCCAAACCCGGATGATTGCGCTATAATGTGAAGGTATCCCCATCTGAGACAGACGCGGGGCGCGTGCGGTGTCATGCGTCCACGCAGGAGGAATATACCGGTCATGGCAGCATTGGAATCTTCGACCTTGTCTTCGCGGCGGGCATGGTCCGTCGTGCTCCGCGAACGCGAAAGCTGGCTCAGCATCGCCAAATGGGGCGCGATCACCGGTTTTGGCTATGTCATCTTCGCCAACCTGATGAACGCATTGGTGAACCTCTTGACCGGGGGCACCGGCAATCTGACGCAAAACCTCGTCTTCGCCCTGCCGATCTGTGGCAGCTTCTTCGCACTGTTTTTCGCCCTCTATACCGCTGGCAACCAGGCGGCACGCGAGCGCACCCATGTCGCGCCTGGCGTGCTCAGCAGCGTCCTCATGCTCGTCATCGCGCAGGTGGTGGGGCACTTCTTCATGGTGTCGCTGGGCGGCGCGCAGCCAAAGACGACCACCACGCTGGGCACGGCGCTCGTCTCGTTGGTGCTGGGGCTGGCCCTCACCCTGGGCGTTGGCTATATGGGCGCGTTTTATGGCGTCAAGAATAAACTCAAGGCGATGGCCCAGACGCGCTAAAGGTCATCCATAACTCAGCCAATTCGCGTTGGCGCGTGTATTCATAGAAGGAGCGATCATCTGACGGGACACGACGCGGAAGACGCCCAATTAGTTGCCCGCTTAGCGCAGGGCGACGAAAGCGTCCTGGAACCGCTCTATGATCGCTACGGCGGTGGCATCTATGCGTTGGCGCTGCGCATCGTCCACGACACCACCACGGCGGAAGAGGTGGTGCAAGAGGTCTTTGTGCGGTTGTGGCGCAACGCGGCTAGTTTCGCCGCCGAGCGGGGCAACGTGCAAGCGTGGCTTTACCGCATCACGCACAACCTCGCTTTGAATGAGGTGCGTCGCCGCCAGAGTCGCCCCGTTACCGCCGAGCATTTCGACTGGGGGGTCGAGGGCGAGCAACTGGTGGACCCCTACGCCGACGCCGAACCGTCGCGCGCCCTGTGGTTGCGTGAGCGCGGCCAGGCGATCCGTCGTGCGTTGGCGCAGTTGCCTGCGCCGCAGCGCCGCGCCATCGCCTTAGCGTTCTTTGGCGGGCTGTCACAAGCCGAGGTCGCGGCGGCGGTGGGTGAGCCGCTGGGGACGGTGAAAAGCCGCATCCGCGTGGGGATGCAACGATTACGGGAACTCCTGGCGACAGAGGGCATCAATGCCGATTCGCTCGACGATTTTTCATGAAAGTATGTGAACGGATATGATGAATCTCCCCAATCGTCACGTCGATGACCTGTTGGATGCCTATGCCCTCGGCGCGCTAGAGCCATATGAAGTCGCCGAGGTCGAAGCCCATCTGGAAGGTTGCGCCGCCTGCCGCCGCACCGCCGCTCGTGCCCGCGCCACGGCACAGCGCCTCATGCTCGCCACGCCCCCCGTCGCGCCGCCGCCCGCGCTCCGTGCGAAGGTGCTGGCCCGCGTCCACGCCGTCGCCGCGCAGGAACGTGCCCTCACCGATGCCGTCGCGCCGCGTGTCACCGCCCCATCCGCGCTCCCGGCGGGGGGCAGCCGTCGTCGCAACCTGCTGCGCCGCTTGCTCGACACCATCATGGGCGAGGAAGCGTTGAACGCCGACGACCCGGTGGCGTCCCTGCTGATCCAATTGCTCGCCCAGCCTACCTGCGAAGTCTGGAACGTGGGCGGCACGAAAGATGCACCCAAGGCCAACGCCCGCTTGGTGGGCGTGCCCAACGGGCGCGATGGCGTCTTGGTGACGAATGGCCTAGGTGCCCTGGCTCCCGACCGGACCTATCAGGTCTGGCTGCTGCACGACGGCAAGCCCGTCCCCAACGCGCTCTTCTCGGTGGCGAATGGCGGACGCGGGCGACAGATCGTCCACGCCCCCACCCGCTTCAGCGACTTCGAGGTCGTGGCCGTCACCCCCGAGCCCGCCACCGGCAGCCCCGCCCCCACCGGTCCCATCGTGCTGATGGGCACCCTCACCGCCGCGTAGGGCTTACCCGTGCTCGCTGTTAGCGCCCTGTCCGCGCGGGAAGAGCCAGCCCTGGCCGCACATCTAGCAGCATATCAGCGCGTTCGCCGCGTTGCAGGTGGAAGTAGGCTGCCCCCGCGATCATCGCCGCGTTGTCGGTGCAGAGCGCGATGGGCGGGAAGCGAAAAGGGATGCCTGCGCGGCCCAGGTCGTGCGCCAGCCGTTCGCGCAGCGCCAGATTCGCCGCCACGCCGCCCGCCAGCGCGACCTCCGCCGCGCCCAGCGCCTTGGCCGCCGCCAGGGTCTTGGTCGCCAGCACATCGGTCACGGCTTCTTGGAAGGCGGCGGCGATGAGGGGGACGTTCACCGTCTCGCCCGCCGCACGCTGCTTGTCGACCATCTGCGCCACCGCCGTCTTGATGCCGCTGAAGCTGAAATCGTTGGTGCCCCGCAGCCAGGCGCGCGGCAGCTTCAGGGGTAGCGGCTGGTTCGTTGGCCATTCCGCCGCGGCGCGCTGGAGCGATGGCCCACCGGGGTAGCTCAGCCCCAACACCCGGGCGACCTTGTCGAAGGCCTCCCCAGCGGCATCGTCGCGCGTCTGCCCCAGGATCTCATAGTCGCCATGGTCGCGGATGAGGATCAGTTCTGAGTGCGCCCCCGACACCAGCAAGCTCAGCAGCGGGAAGCGCGGATCGTCCCGTTCGCGTTCGGCGTGCAGCCAGTTCGCGTAGATGTGCGCTTCGAGGTGGTTCACCCCCATGAAGGGCAGGTCGCGGCCATACGCGATGGCCTTCGCCGCCGTCACGCCGACCAGCAGCGGCCCCGCCAGCCCAGGACCATACGTCGCGGCGATGGCATCGATGTCGTCCCACCCGATCTGCGCGCGTTCCAGCGCCGTTTCCAGCACCGGGATGATGGCGGTCAATTGCTGCCGTGCCGCCACCTCGGGTACGACGCCGCCATAGCGTGCGTGCACCTCGGCCTGTGATGCCAGCGCGTTCGCCACGATGACGCGCCCATCACGGACGATGGCCGCGCCGGTTTCATCACACGAGCTTTCGATACCAAGGACGAGCATGGGGGGTGTTCCTTTACGGGGGATGCGCGACCGTCGCGCGGCGATCTTCCCCTCATTATAGCGCATAGGGCGCGCCGCGTCCCCTCATGCGTGCGAGGGAACGCGGCGTGCCAGTTGCCGACGGGCTAAAAGGTCAGCTTCTCGTCCGTGCCGATGTCGTTGGCGGGCTGATGCGTGATGAGCGATTTCGCCAGCCCAACAAGCGTCACCACGGGGCCGCCAGGGGCGTCCCAATATTCCGCCTGGGTCGCGTCGACGCGCATCAGTGCCAGGTCGGGGTCTTCCAGGCCCTTCGGGAACCAGGCTTTGAGCGCCGGATTCCACAAGTCCTTTATCTTGGCCTTGTCGCGCACGATGTGGGCCGTGCCCGAAACCGAGACGAAGGTGTCGGAGCCAGGCTTGGAATACGAGACATTGACCTGCTGTTCTTGCTGCACGTCATCGACCTTGGGCGACGAGGCCTGGGTAAAGAACCAGAGCGTCCCGTCGAATTCCGCCTCTTGCGTACCCATCGGGCGACTGACCAGCCGCCCATCTTGGTCGACCGTCGTCAACATGGCGATGCGGATGCCCTTGATTTTGTCCGCCAGCTTCTTGATATGCTCGGGGTTCGTCGTGTGGGGTTGCATGGAATGCCCTCTTTCAGAACGATGGCAAAGGTTTCCGCCCTTGCCGGGGATGTACTCTGGCTTCCCTGGACGCAAGATGGGGACCAGTCAAGAAAGCTGAGTTTTGGTCCTGGGCACAAAGAAGCCGGGGAACGTTGTCCCCCGGCCTCGTTATCAGCGTCCAGCTAGACTTTGGCGCTGCGCCCGCCGACCGCGCGAACGATGAAGAGCACCACCACCGCGCCGATGAAGGCGACGAAGAGGCTCCACAGGTTGAAGCCGCTGAACCCCGAGCCACCGATCAGGCTGACTATCAGCCCGCCGACGATGGCACCGATGATGCCCACCAACACGTCGCCGCCCAGGCCAAAGCCCGTGCCCTTGACGACCAGACCCGCCAGCCAACCGGCAACGCCGCCAACGATGACCCACGTCAACAATGAAACCAACATGTTCGTATCCTCCTGAGCGCATGCCCCCTGATGGGGCGGGAACGCTCTCGCTGCATAATCTGTGGCACCGCACGCTGCGAGCGCCGGATGGGTTCACGCGGCGCTAGGCCGCTCACCCGTTCTGTCGCTCTCTATTGCATTTGCCATGCCAATCATGCAAAAGGGGGAGATGTTGTCTGGTCGTGTGGTTAATTCCCCGCCAGGAAGTCGAGCGCGGCGCGTACCAGCACCTCGGCCCCGATGGGGAGCCCACCCTCGTCGATGTCGAAGTGCGCGTTGTGGTGCGGCGCGGTGATGCCCCGCGCCGCGTTCCCCACGCCCACCAGGAAGTAGCAGCCCGGCACCGCGTTGAGGAAGAGCGCCATGTCGTCGCCGACCATCTGCACGCAATCCGCCGTCACGTGGTCCGCGCCGACCGTGGCGACCGCCGCGCGGCGCACCAGTTCCGCCATACCCGTCTCGCTCACGCAGGGGGGGATGCCGATGTCGCTGCTGAACTCGACCGTGGCGCGCAGCCCGGCGGCCACCTCGTTCGCGAGTTCCGGGATGCGCCGCATCAGGTGCGCGCGGTCGACTGGGTCGTGCGTGCGTACCGTGCCGCGTAGCTCGACCTCATCGGGGATGATGTTGAAGGCCGTGCCCCCATGGATCGCGCCGATGGTGACGACGGCGGAGTGAAAGGGCGAGATCTCGCGGCTCACCAGCGTTTGCAGCGCCGTGATGATCTGCGCCGCCGCGACGATGGGGTCGACATTCGCCTCGGGAATGGCACCATGCCCGCCCCGCCCGCGCACCCGCAGATTGATCTCATCGGCGCTGGCGAATATGGGGCCGGGGCGCACCCCCACGGTGCCCACCGGTACCTGACTCCACACGTGCAGCCCGATGACCGCATCGACGTGGGGGTCTTCCAGCGCGCCATCCGCGATCATCTCGACCGCGCCGCTGGCCCGCTCCTCGGCGGGCTGGAAGGCGAAGACGACATGGCCTGGCAACTCCGCCGCACGCTCGGTCAGCACAGCGGCGGCGGCCAGCGCGATGGCCACGTGCCCGTCATGCCCACACGCGTGCATCTTGCCGGGCGACTGCGAGCGGTACGACGCGTCGCTGACCTCTTGGATCGGCAGCGCATCGACATCCGCGCGGATCATGATCGTTCGGGCATCCGCGCCCGCCGCGCCGCCCCGTAGCACGCCCACCACGCCCGTGCGCCCGATGCCGGTGCGCACCTCCAGCCCCAGGGCGCGCAGCCGCTCCGCGATGACGCCCGCGGTGCGCTCCTCCTCGAAGGAGAGTTCCGGGTGCATGTGCAGGTCGCGCCGGAGGGCGACCATGTCGTCTTGCCGCGCCATTACGGCCTCGTGGATATCGGGAATGGTCATGGATGCTCCTCAAACACAAAAGATCTGGTCTATTGGGATACTATAGCTGCATCATACGCTATATGCACTGGCAATGACATGAAAGGTGATAGCATGAACCCTACCCTATGGGGGTCTGTTACTTCAAGTAACGAGAGCTAGCCGATGCATTCAATCATACCGCCAGGAAATCTTGAACGTTGGCAGCATAAAAGTGAGTGTCATTCTCATGACTAAATTACTCCTGGTATTGATATA
>JBBQSR010000142.1:0-8505 GCA_038234855.1 Ktedonobacterales bacterium
GGAGGGTGGGTCTTGATCACTTTTGGTGCAGCAAGAGGGCAGTTCTCCTTGTGATAGACTCAGAGCCTGATTGCACTTTCCATCTGTGAGTCTCCTGAAACCGCTTGCGAGCTACCATGCATGGAGGACGCGGTGGCGCAGCAAGGCAAAGTCCGCACGCCCGTATCCTTGGCGCTTGATGAGCTTGAGTTTGTGAACTTGCCCCTCGGTTTGCCCTTGACTCATGGACAGGGTCAATCCAGCACGCAGCGCTGATTCCTCTTTGAGGAGCGAGCGCACGAAGGCGCGCAGGGAGGGGAGCGGTGCGGCCATGACATCCGAAACCCAGTCATCCAGGCGTTCTCCCTGGCGCAAACGCACCATCGCACAGAATTGCTCGGCCAAGTGGCTGGTTTGGTCAATTCCCGCATCGGTAGCGCGAAGGCGTGCTAAATACGCGCGTTCGCTTGGCGTGCGGCACTCTGGTTGCCGGACCACGAGGCTCGCCACCTGCACGGCGGAGTACGGCAAGGAGACATGCGCCGTCGTGACATCATACACCTGAGCGGGGAGCACCGGGCGAAATTTCATGGGGAGCGCCGATTCACGTCGTAAGAGCGTCATGAAACGGCTGATGTTGGAGACGGAATGGCGGTACCCCTGTGTCTGCAATTCGCGCCAAATGAGCTGCGCGTTGCGGACGCCGTCGTTCCAGCGTTGCAGAATGTAAGGAATGAACGGGTCGACGGTGCGATGGGCACGCGGTTGTCTCACCGTTGGCGGATGCGGCATGCGGAGGTAGCGATACACCGTCGGGCGGCTGACCTGGAAATGGCGCGCCATCGTGGTCACATCGACCTGCTTCGCGGCCATCTCATGAATCTGCCGATGCAACTGGACCCAACGCGCCACGCGCTCCTGCTGCGCATCCGCCACTGGACTTCCTGGGGAAGCTGATTGGGATGGACCAGCAGGCACACGCTGCATCAGGTGGAGGACATCGCGCTTGGTGAGGAAGAAGCGCTCCAGCATATCCCGCACGTTTTGGAGCAAATGAAACCGGTCGAGGACCTGCTGGGCATGCGGCAACGCGGCCGTAATGGCTTGGGCAAAGGTGCCCGAACGGTCGCGACTGACGAGTTGAATGGAGGGATGGGCACGCAACCACGTAGCTACGGTGGCGACGTCGCGGTCCGGGAGCAGATCGAGGACGCGGTGGCGTTCCAAATCGACAATGAGCGTACCAAAGTGGTGCCCATGACCACGCGGCCCGCGCCGAAAAGAGAACTCATCCACGCCAATGAGCCGGGCAGGAGCACCAACGGGCTCAGGCAGAGCCATGATATGGCGTAAGAGCGTGGCGGAAGATAGCGGCAGTTGGAGCTGGGCCATGAGACGGGAGGCACTGCGTCCACTGGTCGCCAGAGTGAGTGTGCGCACGAGATGAATGAAGCGCGTGGTCATCCGCGCCGAACGACTCAACAGAGGGTCAAGCCGTTCGGCAAAGACGTGCTGGGAACAGGTCGCTACCCGACACCGCCATTTGTGGGTGGTGATCTGCAGGGTAACGGATTGTCCACTCCAGGCCAGATCCTGAGCCGTGCGAGTGTAGCAACTGTGTCGGCTTCGCGACAGGGACTGGCAACGAGGACATCGCGCCTCCAGCGCCTGAGAGGCGAGCCGCACCAGGACACCAGATGCGGAGAAAGCCGTATCGAGGATGGTGATGTGCGCTGGGAGACGTAGTAAGCGGGCAATGGAAAGCATGGGAGACTCACAGATGGAAAGTGCAATCAAGCTCTGAGTCTATCACAAGGAGAACTGCCCTCTTGCTGCACCAAAAGTGATCAAGACCCACCCTCCCGGGTCATAAGCACTTTTGGTGCAGCAAGGAAGCAGCAAATAAAATGGTACACTTCCAACTTGGCTATTCATCAAGACGAGGTCGCTGTTTGGACGCGCTTGAGGCGCTTCACTTCCTCAGTACGAGAGAACATGAGTTGGCATGCAGCACCCGCTGGCGGAGGAGCGCAAACCCCGCATGCCCATACCCTTGGCGCTTGATCAGCTTCAATTTGTGGACCTGCCCTTCTGTTTGTCCCTGACTCGTCGCGTGTGTCAATCCCGCCCGCAAAGCATTTTCCTCTTTGAGTAACGACATAACGAACGACCGAAGCGCAGTCGATTGAGCAGCGGTCACCCACGCATCGAGACGCTCTCCCTGGCGTAGGCGCACCATCTGACAAAATTGTTCGGCAACGCGGCACACCCCCTCAATCTGGTCATCAGCCGTCCGCAACCGCTCTAAATACTCCTGCTCACGACGGGCGCGGCGTTCGGGATGGCGTACGACGAGGCGAGCTACTTGAATGGCTGAGAAAGCCAGGGGAGCATGAGCAATCGTCACATCATACAGCGATGCTGGCAAGACGTGCTTAAATTTGAGGGGGAGGGCCGTTTCCTGCCGCAATTGCTTCACAAAGCGACCGACGTTCGACACCGAGTGCGTATATCCTTGGTTGGTTAATTCGCGCCAGATGAGTTGGGCGTTCCGTACACCCTCATTCCAGCGCTGAAGAATGTAGGGAATGAAAGGGTCCAGCGTGCGTCGTACGCTGGGGTGTTTCACAGAGGGAGGCTGTATCATGTGCAGATACCGATAGACGGTGGGACGACTCACCTGTAAACGGCGGGCAATGGTCGTCACATCAACCTGTTTGGCGACTAACTCATGAATCTGCTGGTGGATTTGCACCCAGCGCGCGACACGCTCGTCTTGCGACTGCTGCTCAGGAAGCCGGGCGGAAGGGGGCGGTGACGATGGCATCGGCGGGTGCCGCATGTGCCGCACCACGTCGCGCTTGGTGAGAAAGAAGCGTTCAAGGACGTCGCGCAGATTCTGCAGCAAATGAAAGCGATCCAGCACCTGCTGAGCCTCAGGAAGCGCGGTCGTAATCGCTTGGGCAAACGTCCCAGAGCGATCACGGCTGACCACTTGGATCGTCGGATGCTTCCTGAGCCACGCGGCCACGGACACCACATCGCGCTCAGGAAGCAGATCAAGAACCCGGTGGCGCTCGAGGTCCACGATGATGGTACCGAAATGATGCCCTTGTCCCGGCTTGCCGCGCCGAAACGAAAACTCATCAATCCCAATGATGTGGGCAGGAAAGATGGCGGGATCAGGAAGGGTCATGATGTGTCGCACTAAGGTGGTAGGCGAAAGGGCTGGGGTGATGTGGGCCGTAAGACGGGCAGCGCTCCGTCCGCTCGTCGCCAACGTCACAGAGCACACGAGATCGATGAGGCGCGTCGTCATGCGAGCAGAACGACGAAGCAGGGGATCAAGACGTTCGGCAAAGACGCGCTGAGCACACTGGGCCACGCGACAGCGCCATTTGTGGGTGACCACCTGGAAAGTGACCGACTGCCCTGACCACGCCAGATCCTGAGCCGTGCGCGTGTAGGTGCTATGCCGACTCGTTGAGGATATCAGGCACCGCGGACACGATGCGGAGGGCACCTCAGATGCCAGTACGATGCGGATCCCAGCGGGCGACTGCATGACGTCCAGGACACGGAAATGAGGCGGGAGTCGCAATAGGTTAAGGAGAGGAGGCATTGAATACTCACAGACGGGAGGCACAGTCAAGCGGGAAGTGTACCATTTTATTTGCTGCTTCCTTGCTGCACCAAAAGTGCTTATGACCCACCCTCCCAGGCGAGGTGTGATGGCCATCAGACGTGCCTCATTCCCGCCCTTCGTCACGCAGGACCTCAGCGGTCACATAGGTGCCGTCGGCGAACTGCGCGACGAAAACGGCCATGAGGGCCTGCGTGTACTGCGCCGCGCTGCCCCGGCGCTGCTCGTCAGCGCGGCGCTCTTGGATGGCCTCGCTACCAACCATATCAACGCGCCAGAGGCGCTGCGCGTCGGCCAGGAGCGGGCGCGCGCGGTACACCTCACTGATGGCCATCTCACCGGCATACAGCGCCTCGATGCCTGCGAAAGCCCTGGCCGTAGTCAGGACTTCCTGAGGAACGGCTTTGGTCTGCACCCAAGCCAGGATGCGATAATACGCCGCGATCTGCCCCTCGTGATAGTTCCACTTGGGTCCGTAGGCTGGCTCTGGCTGCTGGGCGAGGCGCTCGTTGGTGATCTGCTGCTCTCACCAGGCCTGGAGTTCTTGCTCGCTCATCACTGTTTCCTTTCGTGGTTGCCAACAATTAGCGGAAATCCCCCTATGGGAGTATTCCATTTCGACGCGCTTTTGTGACTTCCGCACGCATCATCGCGTGGAATACGGCGGCAAATGGCACGACACAGCGGCCAGGTGGGGGTTCACACATCTCGGCCCGCCAGTCCACCTCTTCGCTGGTGGTGTTTGCCGATCCCTTCTCGCGCAGCGCGGCGGGGATGGCATCTGCGCACGCGCTAGCGACGATACTGATTGAGGCCGGTCCGCTCGTAGTAGTCATCGTCCCCGCTGGGGGCACGGCGCGGCGCGGCACGACTCACCCCGGCACGGGGACGGAAGGTCCGACGCGCCTCCGCCGCCGCGTCGGGCAGGACCACCGGGGCCATCGGCGGGGGGGCCGGGGCTGCCGCTTCTTCGGCGCTGATGCGCGCATAGTAGCCCGGCGTCTGGATATAGCCCATCTGCCCCTGGGCGGCGGCGGCATGGGCATCCCGGCGCAACGTCGCGGCGCGCGCCTCTTTGGCATCCTGGGCCGCGAAGTCATACCCCCAGCCGCGGCCCTTGGCGATGACGCTCTTCGCCACCATGATCCAGGTCGCGATGGCCGACTTCTCGATGGGCTTGCCGCCCGCCCCATACACCCGGTCGAAGCGATGCTCAATGAGGTGCAACGCCGCCACCAACTGGTCGAGTGGCGTCTGGGCATCGGTGAGGGCATCCACCAGCCAGCGGCGCGTCCCCAGCGGCGCGTTGTCCTCCCGCAGCGCCGCGGCCCGCTGCACGTCGGCCCCAATCACGGCGTCGATCTGGGCGCGGCGATCCGCCCGCGCCTGGCGCGCACGCTGGGCCGCCGCCTCCACCGGGGCCACCCCCGGACTGGCAGGCGGCGCGCGGTGTGCGGCTAAAAGCGAGGGACGTCGATCCGATCCGATTACGCGATCACGTTCCTGCGCTTCGTCCTCGTCCTCGTTTCCTGGTGGCGTCGACTGGTTGCTTATAGCCAACGCGGCTACACCCCCGTCGGCGGCGCTTGCGTCAGCAAGCAAGCCGTCACTCGCTCCTTTTGGGCAGATCGACGTGATCTCTTCTGGGGATTTAGGTTGTGAAACAACGGGATCTTCCTCCGTCAACTTGGCGGCGCTATCAGGACGACAATTTGGCGGTTCACTGGCGCTGGGCGCTGCGCTCGCGGCGCGCGCTTCTGCCGCGCCTGCTAGCAATTGGGCGCGCTTTTCGCGGACCAGTCGCAACTGCTCGGCATAGGCGAGATCGCATTCCAGAGTCGGGGGCAGCGGCAGGAAGGCCACGGTGCGATAGGTATTGGTCGTGCGCAAGCGGCGGTGCTGCAGCGTGTCGTAGTAGTTCCGCTGCTTCACCCCCCGTATGAACATGGCAATGAGGTCCCCGAGCTCGTACCAGGTCGGCAGGTGCATTGCCTCAGCGAGGGCCCGTTTGATGGCCACCAGGTTCCCCACCTTCCAGGCACACGGCGGCCAGGGCTGCGCCTCGGGCTGCTCAACGGCCAGGCGGGCACGCGCGTCTTCATACACCGCGATACTCGACTCTTCGACGCGGTGGTACACACAGTCCCGGTAGCGATAGGTGTAGTGATCCTCGGCGTCGCGGGCCAGGATGCGGCAGACGGTTCGCTCACTGATGCCTGACAGGGCGGCCAGGCGCTCGTGACTGGGAATGGGGGACTTGCCCGCCTGCCATTTGGTCGCGTTGAAATATTGATGCTCCATCAGGGCCTCGAGTACCTTGTACACGTTGGAGGGCAACAGGCTCCGCCAGAAATAGGCGAAGCTATCCCAATGCGCGTTGGCCGCCAGCCACGCGGCCAACTCGGCGTCGGGAATCGTGAAGTTGGCAATCAATAACGCTTGATAGGCGCGGTTCGTCATATGATGCAGTACACGGGTCAGGCACAGGCAGAAAAACGAATAGAAAATCTCGGCGGGCTACCACGTTGACATTGACGTGGCAAACCGTTATACTAATGCTAGGGTCATGAGACGCGCAAGCGTCGCGTGGCTGCGCTCCGAGATAGAGCTATTCAGTTGTATCTTGATAGCCTCTGGCTATAGGCAAGGGAGTTCTGCTTCGTTCGCCTGGCGCGTGTTTCCTTTCTCTTTTGTGACTGGTGGGGCTGTCGGTTGGGTCGCTATCGCTTCGATTTGTCAGATCTGTTGGGCGATATGCGACATGGTTGGATGGGTGGTCACACGGCTGGGATGACCAGCGGGTAAGCGGAGGGTCGTTCTTCTCGCAACTGCTTTTGGTGGTTCCAAGCACCAGCGGCGGAATGCGGATCAGGGCGAGCCTGTTCTTGGTTTTCTCCTTTGGGAGTGTTGGATGTTCCAGCCAGATGGTTTTCGCCATCTGGCACTTTTTTTGCCCCTGACCAGGGCCATGCGCCGCCAGGGCATACCCTTGAGCAACGCAACAAAAAGCTGGCTCTATCATACCATAGCGCCCGCAAGTTTTATAGTCAGTAGCCGTAAAGCTCCCCCAGTGCCACGTTCCGGTTCCCACGACATCACCTCCTCCCATGCGGTTCCTTCTCCAGTATGCCCGCTGGTCCTCCGGAAAAATGGTGCGAGAACACCCAATGTTTGGGTCAAACTGGACCCATGCACGGGTCAAGCTGGACCCGAGTTTGGGTCAAACTGGACCCACGCACGGGTCCAACTCGACCCATTTCGCTTCCATCCGGGAAGATCAGCCGCGCTGGCACCGCAGGGAAACACGGCTCTCCCGGTTATTCACCCCGCGTCGTCGGGGGGTCGGGGATCATCTCGTCCCCCGCGTCCAGCGCTCCCAAGGGCCGATTAATGAGCCGATACATCTGGGCAATGGAGAGCGGCTCGTGCGCGCCGATGATCATCGGGAAGAGGCGGCCATCCACTCCCGGCGCGACCGCCCACGCCCCGATGAACCGCTCCGGGAGGCGCATCGTATCCAGCACCGCCGCGATGGTGGCCGCGTCGTCGCGTTCTTGATGACGGGCCATCCGCTGCGCCAGGCACTGCACGCCCACGGGCTCGAAATCCCCCATGCGAAAAATGCCTTGGGCTTGCTCGGCGACGAACCGCTCGAAGAGCTCGGCGATGACCGTCGGCGCGCTGGGGTCGCCGTGGAACTCCGGGGGACCAAACTCCAGCAACTGGGCGACCGCCCCCTCGGCACCCGCGCACCGCCGACACGGCTCAGGAGCCGTCAATGGATGGAGGGCAAAGGCCAGCACCATCCGACCTGGCAAACGATTCTCAAGATCGGGCATACGTCAGGCCATCCTTTCGCGTGCTACGGTGGTCAACGCGACACTAGGTTCTTGTACCAGGACCATGCGCGTTGTGGGCCAGACAGCCCCCGAACCCGCGTCGCGCAGGCGGCACCCGATCCACTGCTGAAAGCGCCAGGTGAGATAGCGCGTCGCGAGATCTTCCCGTTCCCCTGGCGCACGCCAGAGCTCACAACCCGCTGGGGTGCTCACCCAGCAGCCAACCCCCCAGCGCGCCAATTCGTCGCGCCGCGCCGGGGAGTGCGGGGCATGGGGCACCAGGATCGCGGATTCACCGGCAAACCAGCGATTCGCGCTGGCCTGGGAGAGCACCTCACGATTGGCTGACACCTTCGCCTCAATCGCGATGAGCCGAAGGATGCCCAACATCCCCGCCAGCGGACGCAAAGCCCACTGCGTGCCACCCCACGTCGCCACCTCTTCCACCAGCCCCGATTCCACCAGCGCCGTCATTCGTCGTGTGGCCTCACGACCACGCAGACCCAGCAGGCGATCCAGGATGGCGAGATCCACCGGTGCCGCATGGTGGGCGAGGAAGGCCAGCAGTTTGCAGTGGTGCGCTGTCAGGGCATAGCGTGCCGGTTGCCACCCCGCACAACGCGCCGGGTCATACAGCGCCAGCACGATATCGGGATAGCCCGTCATGATCTGCGGCTCCCGAAACAGCGCGACATGCTGGCCCGCCAGCCAGGGTTCCGCCCAGAGTTGACCCAGGAAGCGCGTCACCAGCGCTTCCTCTGGCCCCGGCGTCGGGCGCCGCTGATAGTAGCCAATGTCCGGATCGCGCGCGTCGAACCGGAGCAGCGTCGCTGGAGTCGTCATCATCCCTGCCCCTGGCCGGGTGACGGCGGCAGCAGGTGGGGCAGGAACACCACCAGCGCGACCACGACCAGGCTGATGAGCAGCAGCAACACCAGCACGAAACTCTGCATGAGGGCGTGTGCCACCGCTACGAATCCGGCGATGATGATCGCGCCGCAGGCAATGCCCAACACCCCGCCAGCAAGCCAGCGACTCCACCCA
>JBBQSR010000143.1:0-8420 GCA_038234855.1 Ktedonobacterales bacterium
TTCGCATCACTGCGATGTGGGCGAATCTGCCAAACATGGTCGCGCATCTTTCGTAGCTCCTGTTGCCGCTCCTGCACGGGCAGCCTGTGGGCCATCGCCCCCATGGACGCGGAGATTACCGGGCGAGGGAATCGACCGGCGCGGTGACGGGCGGCTCCTCGGGGACCACCTTGCCGAAGCGCCGCGTGCGCCCGTTATAGGCATCGAGCGCTTGAGCGAACGCCGCACGGTCGAAATCGGGAAACAGGGTCGGTGTCGCATAATATTCGCTATAATACGCAGCTTGCCAGATCAAGAAGTTCGACAGGCGCATCTCGCCAGCGGTGCGGATGACCAGGTCGGGGTCGGGGACATCGTGGCTATAAAGGTGCTGGGTAATGAGGTCCTCGGTGACATCTTCGGGCTGGGTGCCCTCGGCGACGATGGCGCGAACGGCATCGACGATCTCGGCGCGGCCACCATAGTTCAGGCAGACATTCAGGTGCAGGCGGTCGTTGTTGCGGGTGCGCTCGACCGCGTCGAGGATTCCCTGGCGCACATCGGGCCGTAGATCTGCCAGCCGACCAAAGTGGCGGATGCGCACGCCCTCGCGGTCGAGCCGTTCCAGATAGGTGCGGAACGAATCCCAGAAGAGGTCCATCAGGCCGTTGACTTCCTCTTGGGGACGGTTCCAGTTCTCGGTGGAAAAGGCGTAGACGGTCAACATCTTGACGCCTTCCAGTGGCGCGGCCTCGACGATGCGGCGCAGCGCCTCGACCCCCGCGCGGTGGCCCGCGCCACGCGGCAGGTGGCGGCGCGTCGCCCAGCGCCCATTGCCATCCATGATGATGGCGACGTGATAGGGGGTAACGGCGCGCGAGCCATCCGCCGGGGCGGCCACGGGGGGCAGCTCCGTCGTTTGCACGGGCCGCATGAGCAGATCCCACAGTTGCCGAAATCGTCCACGCGCCATAATAGTGCTCCCTTGGTGTTGCGCTCTCGTCGGGTTTGGGTCGGTTAGACTTCCATGACTTCGCGTTCTTTGGCTTGGCCGACCTTATCCATTTCCTCGGTATATTTGTCGGTCATCTTTTGCAGACGGTCGGTGCTGCGCTTCAGGTCATCTTCGGAGAGTTGCTTAGCCTTCTCTTGTTCGCGCAGCTTGTCATGGGCGTCGCGGCGCACGTTGCGGACGGCGACCTTAGCCTCATCCACCTTTTTGCGCAGCACCTTCACCATCTCTTTGCGGCGGTCCTCGGTGAGCGCGGGGATGTTGATGCGGATGACGTCGCCGTTGTTGTTGGGGTTCAGCCCCAAATCACTCTTTTGGATGGCGCGCTCGATGTCGCCCAACGTCTTTTTATCCCACGGCTGGATGGTGATGGTGCGCGCGTCGGCGGCATGGATGGCCGCCATTTGGTTCAGCGGCGTCGGCGCGCCATAGTAATCGACCAGAAGCCGTTCGACCAGGGCGGGGCTGGCACGCCCGGTGCGCAGGGTCGTCAACTCGCGTTGCAACGACTCCACTGCTTGCTGCATGCGATGTTCGGCCTCGCTGAAAATCTCATCGGTTGCCATGCGTACTGCCCGCCTTCCTGTGCTGTTGACGCTATCGTGCGGTGTCTCTTGCGCAATTACTCGGCCCAAATGAAACCGGTGGGGGTGTCGAGCGCGTGCACCAGGGTGCCGCGCGGCTCGCCCAGGGCGATGCGCTCGACGCTGGTGCGGTCCATCAGGTCATAGACGATGATGGGCATGTTATTTTCGCGGCACATCGCCAGCGAGGTCGCATCCATCACGCGCAGCCCCATGTTGAGCGCCTGGCTGAAGCTCAGTTCGCGGTAGCGCCGCGCGTTGGGATTCTTCTTCGGGTCGTCGTCATAGACGCCATCGACCTTTGTGCCCTTGAGCAAAACTTTACATCCCAGCTCCACCGCGCGCAGTGCCGCCGCCGTATCGGTGGTGAAGAAGGGGTCGCCCGTCCCCGCCGCCAGGATGACAACGCGCCCGCGCTCCAGATGGTGCTCGGCGCGGCGACGGATGTAAGGTTCGGCGACGGATGGCATAGAGATGGCGGTCATGACGCGCGTGACGATGCCGCCGCGCTCCAGGGCATCTTGCAGGGCGAGGCTATTGATGATGGTCGCCAGCATGCCCATGTAGTCGGCCTGGGCGCGGTTCATGCCGCTCTCGGCGGCGGTGGCCCCGCGCAGGATGTTGCCGCCACCCAGCACCACGGCGACCTCGATGCCCCGCTCGTAGACCAAACGGATCTCGTCGGAGATGTGTTGGAGCATCCGTTGATCGACGCCATAGCCCTGGTCGCCCGCCAATGCCTCACCGCTGAGCTTCAGCATGATGCGCGCATAGCGAATATGTGCCCCGTTCGGATTGCCCATGCGATCTGTCTCGTCCCTTCCCGATGCTTCTACATTTATATACGATTTCCCCCCTCTCTGCAAGGCAGAGAGAGGGGAAACGGGGCGATCTATTCGCCGCCCAGCACGAAGCGGGTGAAGCGACGGACGACGATGTTTTCGCCGGTCTTGCGGATCATGTCATCGAGCAGTTGGCCGATGGTGCGCGTCTCGTCCTTCAGCCAGGGCTGTTCGAGGAGGACTTTGCTGCCGAACTGCTTCTTCAGCTTGCCCTCGATGACGGTGTCGCGCACCTTGGCGGGGCGCTTTTTCACCTCAGGCTCGTCGGCGATCTCTTTGCGCGCGGCCTCTAGCACCTCCGCCGGGATCTGGTCGAAGCTGATGAACTCGGGGTTCATGCCCGCGACCTGCACGGCGATGTCCTTGGCGAGCTGCTTGAAGTCGTCGTTGCGCGCGACAAAGTCGGTGCTGCAATTCAGTTCCAACAACACACCAAGGTTGTTGCCATGGTGGATGTAGCTGACGACAACGCCCTGCGTCATTTCGCGGCCCGCGCCCTTGACCTTATCCGCGCGCTTCTGGCCTTTTTCTTCCAGCAGCTTGACGGCGTCATCGAAGCTTTTGGCATCGGTGAGCACGGTGCGGCAATCGGCGAAGCCCGCGCCGGTCAATTCGCGTAACTGCTTGACATCCTGGGCGGTGAATTCCATTTTCGTGGTTCTCCTGGGCGGTTCAGGCCCGTTTCAGGGGATCTGCGTCCCCTGATCAATATATGTGAACGAGTGATTCGCAGTGTTCGTTGCGCCTCTTGCCCAATAGTATGACACAATCGTCATGACTGCAAGCGCGGGGCGACCGAGCACCGGGAATTGCCTCGGAACACACGCGAAAAGGGCGCGGCTGCTTCGGCTTGGTAGCCGAAACACCGCGCCCTCCGGTGTCCATTCTGGTTACTCGGTGGGTGGGGTTCCCGTTTCGGCACCCGCGCCCGCCCCAACGGCTTGGGGCGTCTGGGGCGCGCTATCGGCGCTGGCGGCTTTGGCATCGGCGGCGGCAAAGGTCGCCTCGATGTCGGCGACGCTGGCGGTGGGCTTTTGGTCGCCCTCGCCCTCCGGCGTGGCGGCCTCGCCCGACTCGTCCTTGAACTGCGCTTCACGCTGCATGCGGCCCTCGATGGCGGCATCGGCGATCTTGCTGCACAGCAGCGCGACGGCACGGATGGCGTCATCATTCGCCGGGATGGGGTAATCCATCTCGTCGGGGTCGCAGTTCGTGTCGGCCAGGGCGATCACGGGGATCTCCAGGCGACGCGCTTCGAGGACGGCGGTGTGTTCCTTGCGGGTATCCACCATGAAGACCGCACCGGGCAGGCGGCGCATCTCTTTGATGCCGCCAAAGATGCGCTGCAAGCGGTCGATCTCTTCTTGCAGCTTCAAGGCCTCTTTCTTGGGGAGGCGCTCGAAGTCACCCTGCTCTTTGCGCTTCTCAAGATCGCGCAGGTAGCGGATGCGGAGTTGGATGGTCTGGAAGTTGGTGAGCATGCCACCGAGCCAACGCTGGTTCACATAGAACTGGCCAGCGCGGACGGCTTCGCGCTCCACGGCTTCTTGCGCCTGCTTCTTCGTGCCGACGAAGAGGATCGACTCGCCCTGCGCGGTGAGTTGCGCGACGTAGCGATACGCCTCGTTCAGCCGCGTGACGGTCTGTTGCAGGTCGATGATGTGGATGCCATTGCGGTCGGTGAAGATGAACGGCTTCATCTTGGGGTTCCAGCGGCGGGTCTGGTGGCCGAAATGGACGCCAGCTTCGAGCAACTGTTTCATGGCGACGACGTTTGCCAAAGGGGTGTTCCTCCTGTGTTGTGTTCCTCTGCCCACGTGGTGTGTTCGCCGCGATGAGTGCCATCTGGCACACAGGAGCGCGACGCCGACGCCGAGCATGTGGAATGCGAGGCGATGCCTCAAGGGTAAGTATATCACCCCCGTTGACAAATCGCAAGGATGCTGGGCCGTTCGCCGTCGCTGGTACTCTTGTGTTTAGGGAATGGTGCTATTATTTTTTACGATAGCAGTCTATGAACCATTGCTCACCCCCAGCGCTTCGCTCAGCACGTCCCACTTGCGTTCGCTGATGAGGCGGTCGAGCCAGGTAGCGGCGTCGCCGCGCTCGAAGGCTTCGTTCAACAGACCAGCCAGGGCATCGCGGGCGGGTGTGGGACCAAAGAGGGCATCCAGCACGGCGGCGCGGGGCAGCCGTCGACCTAGGGCATCGGCGATGCGCCAATAGGGGCCTTGCTGGCCGTCGAAGAGGTCCGCGCGGGTGTAGGATTGCAGGGTAGGGAGGAAGTCGAGCAGCAGGGTATCGATGAGCAGATCGCCCAGCGGCGCGCCCCATTGCAACGGCGCGCCACCACCAAAGGTGACGCGGCGAAAGCCCGCGCGCATCGCCTGACCGTCCCAGTCCGTCGCGGTGGCACAGTTCAGCAACTCGTGGGCGAGCTGCGCGCGGAAGAGTGGGGCCGCGCGCTCGGTGGAAAGCAACAGCGTCTTGGCGACCTCCGTTTGGCTGCCCACCGTGGCGAGGTAGACGAAGGTGAGCGCCGTCTTGCCCTCTAACAGATGTGGATCGGTGCTGCCGACGCGCTTCTGCGCCTCTTGCTCGAAGTGATCGGGGAAGAGGACGTAGATGCTGGGAGTGCTGTTGCGTTCGCGGGCATACCACCGCTGTTGATTCGAGGCGATCATTTCTGGGTAGGCGCGCACCAATGCTTGCAGCATCTCGCCCGCCATGATGTACACCGGACGCAGCGACTGCTGGCGCATCCACGGCCACTGTTGAGACATGTGGCCCCAATCTGCCGCGATATCTTCGATGGCGGCGGCGACTGCGGGGGAATCCGTTGGTTGGGTCATGGTGACGAAACGACCTCGCTGGTGGCACTGATTAGCTACAGTGTACAACGAGGTCGGGTGCCCTGCCTAGTCTCAGCGCACGATGAAGGCATCGGTGCGCCAGTACGTCACACCGTGCCAAATGGCGCGAACCGTCGCGATCGCGCGCCCCCGACACTTCGTCATGGGATGCCACCACCAGCTCGCGTTGCCCGCGCCATTCGCGTGCAGCGTGCCTTTCAAGCTCTTGCTGACGGCCAGGTAGCCACTGCAATACCGCACGGTGAGCGTAAGCACCGTCCCCGCGCGGGTGTGCACACAGACGCGCCCACTGGCATAATCAACCGCACTCGCGCAGGTGAACGCGAACGTGAAAGCTGGCAAGCGCTGCGTCGCGGCCTGAGCCGGTTGCAGGGCGACACCCCCGAGGATGAGCGCCAATGCCAGTGTCACCGCGATCAGCGATTTTCCTACCCAAACCCGCATCTTCAATTCAACTCCCTTTGCTTTTTCACTCCATTTCAATCGATATCTTCATTGTATCATCTCATCGAGAAAGAAGCAAGCTTGGGTAGTATCGCGATACACCATCACAGCGTAGTCGCGGATGATAGAATGGTACTATCAGACACTCTGCAAAGCCGATTGACGGGGCTGGCATGCAGACGTACAATACCGTTGAGGCAAGCATCAGTGGTTCCCCTCTATGGAAAGTGAGCAACGCATGCTTCGCGGAGTACATGGAATCTTTGCCCATCATGGATTTTTGTGGTTCGTTTTCGTGCTGAGTGGTGCCACGCTGCTGCTTTTGAGCATCCTGGTGGCGGTGGGCATCATCGCGCCCTTCGCCGCCGCGTTGACCTTCGCGGGGGTCAGCGGCATGGGAGCCTTACTAGCCATGGCGGTGGTGCTCTCGATTCGGCATCAGCCCCTGCCCGCCCATGAGCGGTTGCTGGGGAGCCGTGCGACGGTGGTGATGCCGCTTGCCCCGCAGGGTCGTGTCATGGTGCATGGCGAAGACTGGGCTGCGACATTGGATGCCCCATTCGCCAACCAGGCACTTGCTGTGGGGCAAACCGTTCGCGTGTTGAACGTGGTAGGTCTGCACCTGATCGTCACCCCGGATGGTGTTTCGCCAACTCGTGCGTCGATCCCCGCATCGACGCATTCATGAAATCTGAGGAGAAGTATGCCTGATTTGACGCTTATCAGTGTATGTATCGGCGGCGTGGTGGCATTCATTGTGGTCGCCACCTTGCTCTCAGGGCTACGCATCGCCAACCAATACGAACGCGGCGTGGTCTTTCGCCTGGGAACCTTCGCTGGCACACGCGGCCCCGGTCTTTTTTATGTGACACCGTGGATCACCTCGGTGCGCAAGGTCGACCTGCGCACGCTCACCATCGAGGTGCCGCCACAAGAGATCATCACGCGCGACAACGTGACGATGAAGGTCAGCGCGGTGGTCTACTTTAATGTGGTCGATCCGCAGCGCGCCATCATCAACGTGGCGGACTATCTGCGCGCCAGCGTGCAGATAGCCCAGACAACGCTCCGCAACGTCTTGGGGCAATCCGATCTGGATCAAGTGTTGGCCGAGCGCGAGGTCATCAATCATCGTCTACAGGTCATCATCGACGAGCAAACCGAGCCGTGGGGCGTCAAAGTGACGACCGTCGCGCTCAAAGATGTGGAACTGCCGCTGAACCTACAACGCGCAATGGCCAAGCAAGCCGAAGCCGAACGCGAAAAGCGCGCGAAGATCATCGCCGCCGATGGTGAGTTGCAAGCGTCGCACCAACTCAGCGAAGCCGCGCATGTGATGAGCATGGAACCCGCCACGCTGCAACTGCGCTATCTGCAAACTCTGACTGAGATCGCGGTGGAAAAGAACAGCACCATCATCTTCCCACTCCCCATCGACCTGGTCGAGCCGTTCGCCAAAATCCTGAAAGCCGCAGCGGCGCGCATGGCGACGCCTGACACGACCCCACCGACAACGCCGCCCGCCCCACCCAGTGCCTGAGGCACACGAACCGCTACCCATGGGGGCGACACCGCTATAGACATGCGCCGCCCCCATGTGGTATCATCCGTGCAGATGCGCTTGTAGCTCAGTGGTAGAGCATGCGACTTTTAATCGCAGGGTCGCGGGTTCGAGCCCCGCCGGGCGCACCAATCCTGCATTCACCTAGGTTCGCAGCCTCTGAACAAATTACTTTCAGTCGCTCAGCCTACACACTACCAGAATTCGCCCCAAATGGGAACTAATTGGGACGAAATTCTGGGCTTCTTTTTCTCCTTTATGCAGGTCGTTTTTTATCCTCATGAAAAGTCGAGCCGCCTGCTATGGGCGCATCAACTTTGCGCTTGCTTAGTGCCAATAACCTATCAGTCACCAAATTGATGGTTTTGCGGCCAACGGTGCGCGAAACGCACTCGCGGCTGAGGTTCCAGTCTTTCGCAATGGCCGTCACTGACTTATGCTGACGACGCAATTCCAAAAAGTCCGCTATGCGGTGGTCGCTGGTATTTTTGCTATTGCGCGCTAGCACGATAACCTCATCCATCGCCTTATCTAGCAACGCCCGCACGGCCCAGCCGGGGCTAAGAAACCGGTTCGGGTATGCGGTAACGAGTTCTTGCACCACAGCGATTTGCGTGAGCGTCTCGCATTTATCCAGTGCAAACCAATCGCAGATGAGCATCTGCCCAACCACGCGCACATAGGTGGCATGCGAGATACGCCCTTTGCGTGTGTCTGCCATCTCATCACCCCAATCATAACATGTCCTAGAGATATCTGTCAAGATTGTGATCACCCGCTAGGCGTGCTACAATGAGTAACAGCCTAGTGAGAGGTGTACCTTGATGTCAGAAAGCGTGATGGGCCATCAGATAGATGCGAACCGCCCCGTGCTTACGAGCGCGGAGGCGAGCAACATTTCTGGATTGACCCAAACCCATATCAACTACCTCATCAAGCAGGGACGCCTCGACGCTGTCCGCGTAGGGAAGCACTGGCTTGTTTACGAGGACTCGCTACGCCGTTACGTCGCGGAGCCTCACAAGCCAGGTCCGAAAGCCAAGACACCCAAATCTCAACTCACAAACTGACTCTATAATTATCTGTTGGGATGCCCTCGATTTACGGAACAGTTTGTTCCCAAGC